>JAKRSG010000165.1 GCA_022402405.1 Bacteroidia bacterium
TAATAATTTTGCACCTTTAAATGTAAGTTCATTTAAGTTAAATACTTCAGGTACTAGCAGCGTAAACGATATTCAAAATGCTAAGGTGTTTTATACTGCCAACAATCCAGTTTTCTCTGCAGCAAATCCTTTTGGTTCAACCGTGGCGGCACCTAATGGAACATTTTACATTAATGGCAGCAGAACTTTAATGGATGGTGTAAATTATTTTTGGGTAACATATGATGTGAAAAATACAGCTACCATAAACAATTTTATTGATGTTAGACTAGATAGTATTGTGGTGGGTGGAATTAATAATTCAGCAATAGATGGCGACCCAGTTGGTTCAAGACGAATTTTAGGTCCGTTGAATGGAAATTATTTAGTTGGTGTTGGTCAAACTTACCCAAGAATTACAGATGCAGTAAACGATCTAAATACCTTAGGTGTATCTGGTCCGGTGACCTTTTTGTTAACTGATAATACTTATGATGGCACAACAGGTGAGCAGTTTCCAATTGTGTTAAATGCTTATACAGGTGCATCTGCTACAAATAGAGTTACCCTTCGTCCGAATACATCTGTTACAGCAACAATTGCATCAAACAATGCTACCGCAACCTTATTTTTAAACGGAATTAATCATTTTAGAATCGATGGTCGTCCAATTGGTTCAAGCGGATTTAGTTTAGGAAATAACTTGGTAATTAGCAATTCAAATACAAATGCACCTGCCGTTTTATTGAACAATGAGGCTAGTTTAAACGAATTGTTATACACAGAATTTAGATCCAATAATCAGATAGCATTAGGTACAGCCAATGCAGGTGTAATTAGCTTTGGTGCAAGTTCTGGAGCTAATGGAAATGATAATAATATTATTCGTCATTCGTATATTCATGAGTTAACTGGAGGTAAGCCGGTAGCCGCTATTTCATCAGTTGGTTCAGCCATTAGTATTGCGGCAAACAATGATGGTAATATTATTGATAGTAACGTGATGTATAATTTTTATCATCCAACTTTAACTTCTGCAGCTGTTTATATTGGAGCCAACAATAATGCTTGGCAAATAAATGCAAACAAGTTTTTCCAACCAGATACATTAAACTTTACCAGCGCTGTAATTCAGCGTGTGTTGTGGGTAACACCTAATACAGCGAGTTTAACATCAGCAAGTGGTTTTGTAATTCATGATAACATTATAAGTGGGAATTCTCTTGCCGGAACAGGTTCATACGCTATGATTGGTTCTGCTAACTATTCGTATTATGTAATGGATATTTCGGTAGGTTTGGGTGAACCTACTTCGGTTCAAGGTAATACAATTACTAACTTTAACGTGGCTTGTCCGGGAGCTAGTGCTGCCAATTTCTTAGGTATTAACCTCGCTAATGGAAATGTTAACGTTGGTACTATAAAAGGTAATTTAATTGGTTCAAGAACTACTAATGGTGCTATTACTTTAACAGCTACAGGAGTAAATGGTGGTGCTATGGGTATTAGAACAGGTGGCGGTACAGGCAATACCTTTAATATTGCTAATAACAATATAAGTGGTTTCGATTTATATGGAAACCCTAGCAACTCTGCAAGTACGCCTGAGTTTTTTGGAATCAATGTTTTCCTTGGAACCAATACTAATGTTTTTAACAACATGATAGGTGATACTTCTTTGGTTAATAGTATTCAGGTTTTATCTGGTAGTCCAACTTCTACTTATGCGCAACGTGTAAGTGGTATATTTATAAATCCAAGTTCAGGCACGCCAAATGTTACGGTTAGCAATAATATTATTTGTAATATAAAAAATGCCTACAGTGCAACAGGTACTCAAGCAGCTTGTACGCGTGGTATTGCAGTATTGCCAACCATTGCGGGGTCTTTTACCATTCAAAATAATAGAATATTTAATCTATACACTTCCTCTAGCACTTCGGGTGGTGGTGTAAATGCTACTATTTGTGGTATTGCTAGTACCCAAACAACAGGAAATACCATTATTACAGGCAATACTATTTTTAACCTCAACCTTTTATCAAGCAGTACAACAGATGCTATGAGGGGAATTGGTATTTTTTATTCACCAGCAGCCACTGGAAATAATCAGGTAACAAGAAACTACATACACACGATTGGGATTTCTACAGCCAATGCAGGTGTTATTGTAACTGGGATGGATATTGCTACAGGAAATCCGATTGTAACCAATAATATGA
>JAKRSG010000166.1 GCA_022402405.1 Bacteroidia bacterium
AATGTTGATTTTGTTAACTACGAAAATGGTAACATGAGATTTAGTACTAATGGAAGTACTGTGAGAATGACCATTGATAATTCAGGAAATGCACTTATAGGAGCGTCCACTCCAATTCAATTGTTAACCGTTGGAGGAAATGCCTATAAATCCGCTGGAGGTTCGGCTTGGGATATTCCATCAGATGAAAGATTAAAAACAGATATAAAACCTTTTTTGGGTGGCTTAAATGAGGTAATTCAAATAAATCCAGTATGGTTTAAATATAATGGTTTAGCTGGAACAAATTCAGACAACCAAGAAATTGGTGTTCTAGCTCAAAATATAAAACAAAGCTCACCTTATATGATTAAGAATCTGTATGATTCTACATTTGGGGAATACTTAGGACTAAATAATGGAGCCATGATATATTTACTTATCAATTCTGTTAAAGAATTAAAAGCTAAAAACGATTTTTTGGAACAGGAACTTATTAAATTTGGTCTATTAAATGATTCAACAAACCTGACAGATGATAAAAATATCAAAGAAAATTCAATAATCAATAAATTTAAAGGGAGGCTAGGTGAAAATATTCCCAACCCTTTTTTAAATACAACTACTATAGAATATGAAGTATCCATTGATTTTAAAAGTGCCTTTTTGAGAATTTTTGACCAAAATGGAAATATTATACATATAGAGAATATTTTTAACAAAGGAATAAACCTATTTCAATTTAATTTTGATAATTCAGAATCTAAAATTTTATAC
This sequence comes from Bacteroidia bacterium, assembly GCA_022402405.1. GTDB lineage: Bacteria > Bacteroidota > Bacteroidia > UKL13-3 > UKL13-3 > B1. The sequence continues at coordinate 757 of JAKRSG010000166.1, forward strand.
TACTCTTTGATAATTGATAACCAAATAATTGAGACTAAAAAAATGTTGAAACTTTAACATTATGGATTCGATTATCAAACGAATTATTATGGTAATATTTCATATATTCCCATTAACATTACCTGCGCAAACATTTGAATGGCTTAACAATACCAAGTCTATTTTAGGAGAGTCTTTTACTGGTGCTTCTATGGATAGTAGTGGCACAATTGCTGTAGTTGGAAATTTTCAAAGAGAACTACTTTTTAATAATGATACACTCAGATTTACGAATAATATAAATTCTGCCTTTGTTTGTAAATACTATTCAGACTCACGATTGGCTTGGGTTAAAGCTTTTCAGAATTGCAATTTTGAAAAGGTAGTATCCCAAAATAATGGAGATATTATCGTTTTTGGTTCAGCAAGAGATACCCTCCATACAACTTTAGGAAGCATTATAGCAAGCAATACCAATAGAACAAGTTTTCTATTAAAATTTGATAGTGTAGGATTATTAATAGGAATGAAAGCACTAGGCTTTAATTCGAATGCAGTAAGTATTTTAAATGTAAAACTTGACCCTTTTGGCAATGTGAATTTACTGGGTTATTACTCATCAAATTTTTTTGTACTGGGAACCCTAATAACTAAAAGTACAAATATTAGTGATGGCGTTATAATAAAAATTAGTTCAGATTTTGAAAGTATACAGCAAATTAAAACCGCCACAAATTGCAGTTTCACAGATGCTGCATTTGACAATCAACAAAATATTTATCTCATTGGCACATTAAGTTCTAATACCAATTCATCTATTTTTGACAGCTATAATTTTATACCAAATAACAGCGATGTAATTTTGTGTAAAATAAATTCTTTAAACACTTTCTCTTGGGTTAAAAGATTTGGTGGAGCCAGTTCGGATAGAGGTGAAAGTATTATAGTAAACAATCAAAAAATTTACTTTTGTGGTTCGTTTATTAATAGCAGTATTTTCTCACAAATAAGCTTAACATCCAATCCATCTGGTAAACAAAATGGGTTTATTGGTATAGCAGATACCAGCGGCAATATTGAAAGTATAAGGCAAGGATTTAACAACTGTGCTTTTATAAACATCGGATTGGCTAAAAATGGAAATCTAATGCTTATGGGAACATTCAATGACAGCTTTAAATACGATGGATTTAATCTGTATTCACCCATTTCTAACTGTATTTTCATTGCCAAACTCGACCCTCAATTAAATGGCTTATGGTTCTTAAGTTTAAATTTTAATGGTGCAGTTTCATCTGTTTTATCTTCACCTAATTTTGAAATTTACTTTTCTGGAACAATGTATACAAATTCAATGCAATTTGGGCCATTTTACAGATTTTTCAACACCATAAACAACAATGGATTTTTGGTAAAACTATCCGATAACTATATTAAAATTAAGGATCCCCATTCTCACCAACTCTGCACCCACGATAGTATTCAAATACCCTATACCAGCTATGGAAAGTA
>JAKRSG010000167.1 GCA_022402405.1 Bacteroidia bacterium
TACTTTCCATAGCTGGTATAGGGTATTTGAATACTATCGTGGGTGCAGAGTTGGTATGTTTGGGGTTCTGGAATAATGGTATATTTTGGGAGCTTTAGAATGAATCCATCATTTTCTCCAGAACTAAATAAGTTGTTGTTGATAAAAGAGATGTTTCCAGAAAAGAATCCTCCAATATAGGCATTTCCAATTTGGTCAATGGCAATTTCATTTAAGCCCGTATTTGGAGAACTGATTTCAAAACTGTAAGTCATATTTCCATTTAAGTTTAATTTTTGAATTAAACCGAAAGAGCTATTTCCTAATGGTGCAGAATTTTGAATAGTATCAAATATAAAGTTGCCTCCAGCATGTTGACTTAGTATGAATAGATTGTCCCTATTGTGAATTTTTATTGACTTCACATTGTTTGAGGAGTTTGTTCCTGATAAGCCTCTTTTTGCCCAAATTATTTGGCCATTTTGACTTGTTTTTAAAATAAAAATATTAGCGAAATTGCCGCTTGAAGGTAAATATAAATTGCTATCCAATTTAATTTGACTTGAAAATGTTCCAGCAAGAAAAATCTCATTTTCAAATAGGGCAATTTTAGGATTTATATTGCCACCTATAGTTGTGGCAGTACCTTGACATTTGAGCCATAAAATTGCACCTAATGGAGAAATTTTAGAAAGGTAAGAATTGTTATTGGAAGAAAAGCATGGTAATAAAGTTTGACCTCCTATGTTTAAACTTGAATTATATGTACCGCACATATAAATACTACCTTGGGAGTCAATTTTTAAATCGGTTGCAGAATAATTGTTTTGAAAAAAAGGTAAAGTCCATACGAGTTGAAAATTTTCGTTTAATTTAACCAAGCAACTAGTGTTTCCTTGTTTGGGTATTATACCTCCATCCAAGTAAACCGAATCGTTTCTTGTGTTAGTAATGGTAAAATATATGTTTTTATTGGCATCTACCTCTATTGTGCCTGGAAATATGCCATTTGAATTTGTTGAGTTAAACGCTTGTTTTTTGAGTAAATTTCCATTACTATCAAGCTTAAGTATAAAAATTCTGGTACGGTTTAAAAATTTGGGAATGAAGGCACTCGTATCAAATTGAAATATGTTTGTTGCTGTACCGATAACATAAATATTTGATTGTACATCTGAGACGATTTTATAGATAAAGTTTTCATTTGCGCCCAGTATTTGTTTCTTCCAAATTAAAGTGCCATTTGAATTAATTCTAATCAGAAACCCATCACTTGTATTTATATTTTCAAAATTAGCTAGTTGAGTTGTGTCATATGATATATTGGTGCTTTTAAAATCCCCAGCAAATACTATTGAATTATCTGGCAGCACTGTTAAAGATTTAACAGCATCGTTTCTATTACCATGTAATTGTTTTATCCATTCAAATGTTTGAGCAGGTAAATTTATTTGGGAAATAGTTAAAATTAACAAAAAGACAGTTTCCCGAATCATTGTATTGATAATCTTTTTGATGAAACAGTTTCGTTATCAACTGTTAAATAATAAACGTAAATACCATTAGGTAAACTATCCCTATTAAGCATTACAGAATTTGCTCCTTTGATTAAATTTTTGAATTCAAAAACGACTTTCCCTGTGTTTAGTTCAATTATTGTAATAGTTGAATTTTCAAATGCTGGATTGATAAAGTATTTTATTTCAGTAAAGTTATTAAATGGATTAGGGTAATTTTGAAATAGAATTCCTTTAATATTTTCGTGCTCTATTGAAATTTTAGATTGGTCAACTTTTTTTATCGTGTTTACTTCTACTTGGAGTTCTTCAATCATTTTTTGTTGTTCTTTAATGGCAGAGATCAAAACAGGTATCAATTCGGTATATCTTACACCATAGGTGGTAAGTCCATTGCTATCAGTGTCTTTCACTATTATCTCTGGAATTACCTTTTCAAGTTCTTGGGCAATTAATCCTATTCTTTTGCCATTATCATTATATTTCCAATTAAAAGTTATGGGATTTAATAGTTTAATTTCATTTATCCCGTAATTTAATTTTTCAATATTTTTTTTATATCTTAAATCACTGGTATTTATAGTTGAATTAGTTCCATATACCTCAAGAAATCTTAAACTTGCGCTCCCTAAAGAATAATTTGCATCAATATGGGGAACTAAGTCCCCATTTGATTCTATTCTTAATCGTGGAGTTCCATTAGTACTAAATCTCATGTTACCATTTTCGTAGTTAACAAAATCAACATT
>JAKRSG010000168.1 GCA_022402405.1 Bacteroidia bacterium
GTTGCACTCTTTGCTTTTCTTTGTTTACCAAGCTTAATGAATAATCGCTTACAAGGGTATCAAGATAAGTTGATTTGGCTTTTAAATTAGCAATAGTTAAATCTGGATCATTTGATTCGTACTCGGGTGTGTTTTCTAAGAGTTCAACCAATGATTGAAAGGCATCATACTTGCGAGAAACAGAATGATTAAAACCACCTCTCTTTGAAGATTCACCTGATGTGGTAGCTTCTGCATTGCTTGGAGCTTCCGTAGCACTTTTTGCTTTGTAGCCTCTAAATTGTCTAATGGCTCCTTTAATGTCGCCTAATACTTCTCCTTTAATGCCACAAATTTTAACTTCTCTAGCAATGAGCGTTACTAAGCTACCGAGGTTCTTAACCTCATCTTTTCTTAAGGAGGCAAGTCGCTCTGTGTTTCTGTGTGCCACCGTCCAATCATTTAAAACCTTTGCAGCATCGGTATGTAATGCTTGAAGATTTACTAATTTTAGGTTGTCTTTAATGGGATTGTAACTGGCACCTAAACTAGTTACGAGATTAATTAAAACCTCGAAATTTTCTACTTGGCGGGCTTTGCCGCCGTCTTTTGTTGTTAACATAATTTTTTTGATTTACGTCGGCATTATCAAAATAAATTTTTATGAAAAAAAATTTGAGCGTGGCACAAATTTTCTGCCACATGGGAAACGCGCGTCTTCAGTTTTTTGGCTCTAATTTCTTGACTTATTGCATACTTTTCTATAAGTAGCCGATGTAAAATTCAAAAATATGAAAGATCAAATTACATTAAATCGCATTCAATTAATGCACCCTAAACTAAGAGCTGAGGTTCTTGAAATGTATAATCAAATTTGCCTTGCTCTTACTGGAAAGGCTATTTGCCGCTTTTCTTATACGCTTAGAACCTATAAAGAGCAAGATGATTTATATGCATTAGGCCGCACCAAGCCTGGTAAAATCGTTACGCATGCAAGAGGTGGACAAAGCTATCATAACTTTGGCTTAGCATTCGATATAGTTCTATTAATCGATGAAAAAGGTACTGGTAAATTCAACAAAGCAAGCTGGCAAACCAATGTAGACTTCGATGGTGATGGCATACATGATTGGTTTGAAGTAGTGCGTATTTGCAAGCTATATGGCTGGGAATGGGGAGGCGATTGGAAGTTCTCTGACAAACCTCACTTCCAGAAAACCCTTGGTCATTCCGTAGTAAAACTAGCCGCACTGGTAAAAGCCGGTAGGGTAGATGCGAAGACGAAAACTTATCCGAAGGTTTAGGTTTTGGTTTATATAAAAAAACCTCCTGGGATGGGAGGTTTTTTTTGTGGGGGATTGTGTGCGAATAAATGAAGTTAGGATTAAATGAATACGTTGTCTTTGTTATTTTGTGTTTAAAATGGGGGTTAAAGTAGTTTTATTCTTTGACGTATTTTCTTGGCGCAGTTTAGGAATGGTTAAACACAAATTATGCTGTTGTATTTTATACAAAAAATAAACTTTTCAACCGTTACTTTTTCCTTTTTTTACAAGGTTCTAGGTGTATTCAAGCCCCGTTTATATGCAACAAGAAGCTCATAATTTAACTTAGCTTCTTAATTATTGTAGAAATAAATTCGTTACTTTTATCTACGTTATATTTTAATTGTTCTGAGTTATAGATTTCATGAGCATACTTTTCATATACCTGTTCAATTTGTGAAAGGTGCCTTTGTATATTAGTTCGAGCAGAAAAGTTCGAAATATCCTGATACATGCCGTCTATAAATTCTGTTGTAACATTTAGGTCCCAACTTCCAAAATTTGGATTATTTATATCAAGTGTTCTTTTCTGATTTTCTTTTCGAATCCAAAGGTCTTTAAAGATGTTTTCCAAAGGCTTTTTCAAATAAAGAATTTGTGGTCGATAGTTTGAAAAATATTTATCCCAACCGTTACGGATAAGTAAAAATGGACCTGCCGCCACCAAAGTCGGAACTCTAATTTCTGAAAGATGCATAATGCATTCTTCCTCCTTTTTCTCAATATACTTGATTGCATCTTCTCTTCCTAATTCTAGGAAGATATTGTATATATGTCCACCATAGTCCTTTGAGACGAACTTATCTGAGTCTAAAAAATAAATTGGAAATGGATTAATTTCACATATTTTTCTGAGGTAATGTGATTTTCCTGCAGTTGAAAAGCCGATCAGGATAACTATTTTATTGCTCATATAACCATTTAATGGATTTTTCATTATTAGTTGTAAATAAAGCTCCTATACCTTGCGGTCGTTGCCGATTGCGAAGCAGAAACTGGTATCCAAGATAAAATATTTTGAGAACATAAAAGCTTCATTTTACTTCTTCACCGCAATGGCGCAAGACAAATGTATTATGTGCTGATCAATTCTCCGTTATCAATATTTGTCCCATGTTAAGTCTAAAAAGCCGCTGTCCTTTGCCCACTTGCGCCATACTGTTTCAAGGATTTCATTATCTCTATATCCTGTCTCGTTATTATAAATTTGTGAAATTAAATTTTTGTCACGCTCGTGAGTTTCTAATATATGAAGAGTTATATATTTATTAAGTTTGTTTTTGTATTTTGGCAAACCTAATGATGGGTTTAACTCAAGTGCATTCAATACATTCACATTTTTATGTTTGCAATACTTTCTCACTTTCTCTATTTCTGAATTCCCAAAATAATATTGACTATTAGTATTTTTACCGCGATATTCTAGATACCCATCTGTGAAAATGTAAATATGATTTTCAAAGTCTAAGTACGTTGTATCTATTCCGTCAGTCAAGTATGTATTATACTTAATAATTTGCTCATTAGAAATTTTTTCTATTAATAGACTAATTAAATCTAAACCTTCATTTCTTGTTGTTGCGTATACATTTTTTACAATGCGCTCAAAGTCGACAATTTTTTGATCTAATCCACAATTTTTATATTCAGATGTAGAGTTAATGAAACGTTGTTTTTCCCCTATGTTCTTAATTTTATTTAGGTCAATTGATGCAGCAGTTTTTTCAGAAAATGTCGAAAAAGAAATGCTTGATTTATCTCCAATTTTCACTCCAGGTTTAACACACTCGGTCTTGAAGAATTGAACTAATTTTAGAATTTCATCAATGTCCTTTTCTGGTCTATTATCTAGACGGCTTGACATATCGGAAAGAATAACTATATTCTTATATGTTAATGTTTGGTTTTGTGGATCAGGAGCGCATGAAGTCAGTAAAATTATTACCGAACAAACGATTATATTTATTTTCATTTCTACCAATTAGTTATTAGATAGTTGTGTAACTTGCTTGTTCAATTTCTTTTACTCTAATTGCAACTTGCTCTGATGAATAATATACTGGCAGATATTCAATAAATCCTGATTTATATGCAGAAATAACGCTATCAAATATAACTTCAGTAAAAATCCTACCGCTTGTTATTCGTGCTAAATAATCCTCATAAATCGTTTTAATTTGATTTTGCATTTCTACATATCTATTGTTAATCTGAATAAGCCGATTGTTATTTTCAGATTCTAAGTTAATAACCTTTGTATTTTGTTGATTTATTAAATCCTCTTTCTCTTTTACCTTATTAGTTAGTAACTCTTTTTCAGCAATAAGGTCCATCATTTCAACATCTAATAACTGAATTTTTTTATTCTTTTCTGAATCAACAATTTCTCTTTGTGAATTTTTATAGTTGATAGCTATAAAATCTATCAAATAGTGGGTTAAAAAAAGTGGTGCAGAACCAAAAAGGAATATGAGCCAAAACTCACCATGTTTTACAACTTCCCAAATTTGAAGTGTTGAGTCTTTTCCTGCAATTAGGCATCTGATATAGTCTTGATTAAAAGCAACCATAGTTGATGTTATTACGTCAAAAATTATGAGGAAAAATAAAAATAAATATTTATTCTCTTTTCCAAAAAGTTTCAAGTTGGTAAGTAATACTGGAATAAGAAAAAAGATAGCCGAAAAAAATCCAAATAATGCACCTTGTGTTGCAAATATCTTCATTATTGCATTTGCATCAACAATTTGTGGAATTTTCACTTCTGCTCCTGTTGTTGCTAATGCTCGAATTATATTTTCTTCAAAAAATACTTTGTAAAATACCGATGAAAAAAATATTGAAAGGATAAAGGATAGTATCATTAAACCTATAACAGAAAGAGTGGTCCCTACATTCCAAAACTTTTTTACTATAAAAGATTGTTCTAATGTTCTTCTTTCAATCTTGTTTTTTTCAATTTCTTTATTGATGTGAAATAGTCCCTTTTCACCATTTATTTGGTTGCCTGACTCCAATATTAGTTTTTCTTGTTTGATTTCAGTAACCTTATCTATAAGTTGTCTTTTCTCTAACTCATTTTTTCTTTTCTCGTCAATTATCTTTTCTTGCTTTTCTGTTTCTAAATTTGTTTTAGCGCTTTCATATGCATATGAAATATTAGATAATAAAACATTTTTCTTGCTGCCAAGTCTTTCTTCAGAAATGTACGTTTTAATTCTTTCTTTTATATTTTCATATTCAGTTCTGAAAATATCAAGATTACCTTGACTATCACTTGAATTATCTAACCCTTGTTGCCTGAATTTTGCTGTGTCAATTTCTGCTGTGGAATACACAAGGTCTTGCAAGCGCTTAGAAAAGGTGTCAATAATATTCATCGGTTGCACTTCTGAAACTTTTGAATCTGGTCTATTTGTAACTTCTGTGGAATTCACCGCTATTTGGTTGTCAATGTTATATTTAAGTCGTTCAAATTCAGAAAAGAACTGAGAATAAGTTGAAGTGTCGTCTGAAACATGAATGTTTTCAACATTGTTATTGCTTGCATTAATTGAGTAATTGTATGAGCCATTGATTGTGATTTTATTGTCTATAAGACAGAATTTATGGTGCATTATTCCTCTAGCGTCACCCGTTTCAAAAGCATGAACCATAATGTTTGCTCCTTTTAGCATTAATTTTACTGTGTCGTTTTGAATATTTGAAGAAAGGATAATATCAACCAACACATTTCTATTCTTTGCCCCAACTATTGCCATTGCAATTTCTCTATCAGTAAAGTATGCCATTGCGAGGTAAATGCTTTGAGAAGCATTGTTGATTTCAGAAAGAATTCGTTGCTTTATTTCTGTTCCGTTAGTTATGATGTCATTCATTTTTTTCTTTTTCTCTATTTGTATTATGAACTTAGATTTAAGTTAACACTGTCACTAAGTTTTACCGCTAACATATTTATTTCCAACCCCCAATTACTCCAATTACCCCCCCCACCTGGCAAATCCACTTTGCAAGTAATAATCTCAGTAAGTATAATAATATGATTTAGGTTTACTTTCATGGCTGTAGATTTACTTTTGGTTCAGCCAAAATAAATATTATGTGTTAAAAAGCAAAGTTTTTAAGATTATTATGTATTAGCCATCACTGCTATTTAGAAAAATTCCCTTTCATTCAAAAAGATCCTTCGCTCCACTGCGTTGCGCTCAGGATAACCCTGTTCTAGGGCTCAAGTGTAGGGAGAATAGATTATTGTCTTTCTGAGCGCAACGCAGTGGAGCGATGAACCTTAAAGTTTGAAAATGAATTTCTATAGACAGCAGTGGTTTTGATTATGCTAAATATGTAATGGTTAATTCAAATGAAGGCTATTTCAAATTTTAGGTTTAAGCATGAAACAAGTTATCAAAATTTGCAAAGCTTTGATTGTTTACATCTTAGATGATTAAATACTTTCATTGGTTCTTTTTATTGTTTTAACATGTGTTTTTCAGTTATAACAATTCAATTCTCTTAACTTTTTTCCTTAACTGAGTACTTTGATTAACAATATACTCTTCTACTTCAACCTTTATTATCATATCATCTTCTAGACTGTGAAGCTTAACTAAAGTTGAGGGGATAAGAATATTGTCGCCTTTGGTTTCAGGCATGAAAAAAGCAAAATCTTTACCCTTTCTTGCCAGACTTTCTTTTTGTATTACCTTTCCTTTTATTAGATTTGATATTATCGCTTGCTCTGATACAGGAGTAGGTTCAACGCTTACCCAATTATTAGTTTTAGGATTTGAATCTACATACATTTTGAACCATACCACAACATCCAAAAGCTGGTACAAAACACTATTAAAAAGAAAGGGGGTTTTGATTGATTTTACAAACAAATCTATTTCAGACCTATGAGAACCCGCTTGAGTGATGGATAAAATGTTCTTTAAATAATTTGAAATTGGCTTTGGAAGGTGAGTCTCTTCCAAATGTTTATATTGTTTGTAAATAGGATCTGTTTTTTCACCCTGCACAGCTCCTGCGAGGAAAATACTACTGGGATTTAATGCCACATTTGGTTTTACAAATATGGATGGAAGCAAATCAAATTTGTTAAAACCAATAAAAATATCTTCTATTACTTTTCGAATAGTGTTAAATTGATTCTCAATATTCCCTTGATCCCTGGCTTTTAGGAGGTCTAATAAATCTTTTCCAGCATGTGCTCCAATATATTTTTCGGTGCAAACCTCAAACATTGGCTGGTATTTATGCCGTATTTGGGTATCCAATTGCTGGTCCGCCTCTTTTTTAATATCAACCCATAACTGTTCAATATCAGCATCAAAGTTTTTATTATAAACTTTGTTTCCTTTATACTCCCTCGCAATAGGGTTAGTAGCATTTAAAAAATCAGGCTGACCTGAAAAAATAAACCATGGGATTTTCTTTTTAGCTTCTATCTTATCTAAAAATCTTGCCACATTAAATAGTGCAGAATCATTAACGGCATCTCCTGTAGCTTGAGTATTTTTATAGAACTTTCCATCTACAATTACCGCATCGTAATAAATTAAGTTCGACTCGAGTTCTGCAATACCCTCTTCTGCATTGGTAAAACCAATAAGTGTAATTCCTCTTTGATATGCGTCATCTATAATTGAATCGAATGATTCATGTTCATCATCAAACCAAAGCACCTTATAATCACTCATACTTTTCATAATTTAAAATAGGCAAATCAATTTCAAAACTAGTTGACCAAATTCCACCAATACCATGGGGACCTTGTTCGTCATCAATCTCTAGAGTACCTTTATGTTTTTGAATAATTTGATTAATTAACCAACCACCAAAACCATTGCCAGCTTTAGGCCCTGCTTTACTGCCTTTCCGTACAAACATATCTTGAGTAAAATCCTCAGGAAGCCTTTTACCATTATTAGAAATACTAATTAAAAACCTAGGTTCATCCATAACATTGCCGTAGCAATCCACACTAATTAAATTATTTTCTCTAAAATCAGACTCAAAGGCATGTTCAATAGCATTCTCAATGATATTATTAAACATGTCTTTTAATAGATTTTTGTTCCCCTTAATAAAGACCCTTACCTCGTTTCCTTCGGAATCTAAAAAATCATCTTTTCCAGCTGTTAAGGAAATTTCAAAAAGACGATTAGGGTTATTTAAGATTTCATTCACCCATTCAGTAATAAATGGAATAATTTCGATTGATTCCATTAAGGCGTCTTGTATAGATGAATCGCCTTGTGAATTTCTCTGCGTATCTGATGAAATTTTATCAATATCACGCTCCATGGAATGAATTAATTTTGCGAGCGTTAAACTAGACTTAGCACTTTCTTTTAAGTCTAATAATTCTGGATGGTAAACCTTTATTTGACCTTCAAAAATGTTTTTAAACTTTTTAAATGACCCTCTTAAATTGGCTAGATTACCTGCAATCGAATGGCGTAAGAAGTTATTTTGTTCTGCAACTTCATTCAATTCTAACTGTTTTTCATTTTTGGCAAATGTTTCAAACAATTTTATATCCTTATATATTTCGATAATTCCAGCAATTTTCGCCTTTTGTTCTTTAATAGATGGCAACTTTATAAGCACCTGCATCAAATCTTCTTTCCTAATAACAGGCATAACATCTGAACTGCTGCGAAAAGAATTAAGTTGTTCAATTACATAATCGGAATGCAATTCATTAACTAAATAAGCAATATCAACCAGCGACACATTTACTTGGCAAGATAAAACATCTTGATTTCTATAGATAACCTCACCATTAAAATCGAAATAGGTTGGTTTTAAAGTTTTCCAACGCATAGCTAAGAGTAGGCATGATTCAGCTACTTGATAGGTTCCATACTTTTTTATTTCTGCCTCATCAATGGTAGAAGCATCAAGAATAAAATCAATTCTATCATTTTTCAAATCACGTATCCGTATGCTTTTACCTTTGGTAGGTAGACTATCCTTTTTAACTTCTATTAATTTGAGCAAATCACCCAGTTTTACGAGATTTTCGTTTTCAAAAACATCAATTTGTCTTTGGAAAAACCTAGGAACATTAATATTGTAATTAGATTCCTTGATTTGATTTAGCTCTATAATGCGTTCTACGTCCTTATTCTTTGGATTTTTATTTGATGAGTTATATTCTCCAGTTGGCTCATTCATTATAAAAGGGTCTCTATCAAAAAAATATTCTTTATCATTTTGTAGGATTAGAGAACACAATTTTGAATCATTTAAAATTTTACCCTTTGAGCCTTTAGGTTCAACAAATGTATCGGCCTTAATAAATCGAATAAATCCAGGTCTAATTTTTCTTTTATTGATTAATAACACAATGAATGGGATACCAGTATTAGGTAATATACCTCCTGGGATTGAGATAATGGTATCAATTAAGTCTTTATCAACAAGAAATTTTCGAATATCATGTTCCTGCTTTACATGGCTATATAAGAAGCTCATAGGCAAAAGTGCCGCTAGTTTTCCATTTTCATTTAACGACTGTAACCCTCTTAAAATAATATGCTGTTCAACAGTTTTGATAACAGGTAGGCTATTTTCTGATTGTTTTTCAATCTTCATTCTAAATGGAGGACTTGAAACAATAAAGTCAAATTTCTCTGAATCATTTGGCCAATTCATTACTGAATCCTCCAAAACATAATTTTGACAATTTTGCCTGCCAAAAGCCAATAATCTTAGGGAGCCTAAAGCCCAAATTTTTCGATTAATTTCTTGGGCAAAATAACCATTATTTGACTCTGAATATATACCTAAAGAAGCCAAACCAGCAAAGGGGTTAAAAATCTTTGAATCTTCTTTTAAGTCTGCCAAGGCAAGCATAAATCTGGTTACTTCAATTGGCTGAATAAATTCGCCAAATGATCTTTTATGCGCTTCTAAATATTCATACAATATTTTATCAAAGACCAATGGAAAATTCTGCTTTAATATTTCTTTATCAATCGCATTTAATCCAAATAATTTTAATGAGATCTCATGTAAAACGTTACTTTCAAGTATTGAAATTCTATCATCCAGAATTGAGAGGATTTTCTCGTAAGTGATGTAAATTCGGCTCAAATCACTATTAACCTTAAATTTTTGAATCCATCTGTCAAACGACTCTTTATCCTTAAGGTCAGCTTGATTTAGTAACCCATCTTTGTGTAATGATAGAAATAATAAACCTATTGATAATAGATCCTCCACGGAATTTAAATGTTTAGTATTTCTAAATACATCTAAAAACCTGTAAATACTGAATTCTAAATATTCTAATTCATTATGATAATTAACCTCTCTCATAGCGTATAAATTTTTACTCAACAAAGGTTAAACCCATTTGTGCAATACAAGTGCATAGTTAATTATATTTATTGTAAACTGCTTGAGAAAGACTTTTAAACTTTTCCCTAAGTATTTCTGGTTCCAATACCTCTAATGCATCCATGTGAGAAAATAGCAATGCTATTAATTCATAATTTATCTGGACATTGAGTTCAATTATCACATCCTTATCAGTTTTACTTTTTATTTTTTGTGAACCATGTAATGGCTTGCTTTCAATGTAAGGCCAAATCTCTTTACTTAATTTAATTAGTACTTTTTCAGTTGAGACATTTTTCTGAACAGTCACCCCAATTACATCCTCAAAATATTCATCGAAGTTTACATTTGCGTTCTTGAGATATGTTGTTTTAGATTCTTCAAATTCAATAATTCTATCAAGAGCAAAATTTGTAATGGACGAATATTCATGGTTTAATCCAAATAGAAACCAACGATTATTGTATTGTTTCAAATACCAAGGATGAAAGATTACTTGTATGGGAGTTTCTTGCCTATAGCTTTGATAAGATAATTTTAAAGCAATTTCATGTTGTATGGCATTAAAAATACCTGTGAAGTGATTCAAACCTTTTAGAAAAGGGTTTTGTTCAAATCCAACTGTCGATTGAATATTTCCTTTCAATTTAAAGGTATCTTCAAGCCTAATTCGCATTTCTTCCAACCATTCAAATTGAGGCATTCCTTGAAATCGAGTTAAAATAGCCAAGGTCTCTTTCAGTTGTTCTGCCTCAGCATGGTTAATTCCAATATTTCTGATAGAAAAAGACTTATCAGAATACCTATAAAAAACCTTTCTACCCTCTTTAAATCTTTCAAGCGGGATTGACCAACCTTGTTCGCTTTCCATAAACGTTATATCGTCGAAGACTTGCCTTCTTTTTACCCCCTCTTCAATTCCGGCAAAATCATAAATGGCTTTATTACAAGCAAGAATCAAATCTTCAATAAAAAATTTCCTGCCATAGTTACTAAAACATTTGTCGAGGGCATGATATCTTATTGTTGCGTGTTTATTTGTTGCCATAATTAAATAGTAGGCTTAATAATTGGATTGTTTGATATTTGGTTTTTGGCTTCATTTAACTTGGTTGTATTCATTGTTCGTTTGCAATACGAACACATTCTTTTCTCAATTCTGAAAGTAGTTGAAGTGCCATTGGATTTTTTGCAAGATTTATTAATGGTCTATATTTAGTTATCAGCCTTGTTTCCATACTTTCAAAATCACCACTAAACTCAACCCAGTTTACTTGTAAGTTTTCATTTATCCAATTAATAATTTTCCGCTCATCTGTTGGTGCAAACTTGTAATTTCTTTTGTTCGCTTTTGTTGTTAGCGAACTTTTTGGTGGTCGGTGCCCAAGCACTGCACCAATACTGCGAAAAAATGTCCCATGTCCCTTTGCGCGCAGTTCTTGATTTAAAAACCGTTTATTCAAACTCTCTGTAGCAATACCAATGTAAATAATATTGTGTATTCTTTCCTCTAAAAATGAATCAAATGGTTTTGGAAGTGCATTTATATCAGAAATACGAATACAATAAATACCAGAACTGTGAGGAACCAAATTGTCGATTACAGTTGCACTTTTAAAATTCTTTTCATTCATCAAGCTTTTTTCAATCTGCGAAATATCAATTGAAGCAACTTGTGTTGTTTTAACAACTCGAGCAGGCTTTTCATTTTTAACTGGATTGTCAATTGTTGGAGCATTTCTAGAATTATACTTACTAGAATGTGGAATTGTCCAGGCTGAGCCTTTGCCAGCAGATTGAAAGGCATGAGGAAATTTGCCATCACGAAGTAATTTTCGAAGAGGTTTGCCAGGTCTATCGCCGCTATCCTCTAGCAGGCCTGCTTTTGCAAGAACAGCATTTGCCTCAACAGGGTCAACACTTTGTTTACCAGACCGAGTTAAATAGGTATCCAAATAATTGATTATTGCTTTAATATTTTTACTCATTATCTATTTTTTGATGCTTTAGGAGCCCTTAAATTATGCTTTTTTTCTTTGGTTTTGGTGATTATTGAAACCCAAAGTTGAACCAAAACTTTCAAGATTTTGATTTGAACAAAATGTCTAACAAAAATAAACTATTTAAATAAAAGCTTGATTTCGGATACTCTATAATACATTTTCATAGGTTTATTTATCTTTTGGTTCAGCCAAAATAAATATTATGCGTTAAAAAGCAAGGTTTAGTAAATTATTAAATACAAGCTTTCACTGCTGTTTAGAAAAATTTCCTTCCATTCAAAAAGGTCCTTCGCTCCACTGCGTTGCGCTCTGGATGACCCCGTTATAGGGCTCAAGGGCAGGGAGAATAGAGGCAGCGAAGCTGCCTCTATTCTCCCTGCTTATTTGTTACAGAATATTGTCTTTCTGAGCGCAACGCAGTGGAGCGAAGAACCTTAAAGTTTGAAGTTGGATTTCCCTAAACTGTAGTGGGTTTGATTATACTAAAGTCGTATTGGCTAATTCAATAGAATACTATCTCAAATTTTAGGTTTAGGGATGTAAAGAATTATCAAAACATGCAAATTTTGATTGTTTACATCTTAGATGTTTAAATACTTTTATTGGTTCTTTGTATAGTTTTAATAGGGTAAGTTGGTGCTATGATTATGGTAATGTGTTTTTAATATTGGTTTGGCGCCTTGCACAGTTGCCGCAAAAGGATGCCTCAGCTATCGGTAAGATTATAATATTCTTGGCGAAATCAAATTATTCAAACAGCACTAGGGCGGCAATTGCGCAAAACACCTATTTTAACTAGTACATTTATTTGTTACCATTTAGTGTCTAGATTCCATATGCAGTAATCAAAGTCGATAAATGTCTTGCGAGACTTTATTATTGGCTTAGTGTTATACACCCGAATACAATCATATTGTCCTTGTTTATTTTTATTACAAGTTACTTCGCTATGACCAGTACTGATAAATCTAACTATAGAAGAGTCTGCATTTATGAAAGTTTTGTCGGAGCCAAGTATAGTGAGACTACCGTCGACTCCATATATTTCAGTAACTGTATTGCATTTTGAAGTGTCAGTGCAAACGAAACAATTATCGTTGTTATAGTACCTCTAGACTCCAATTTTTTTTCCTGCCTTATAATTCCCAGTGTTTACAATTCTTCTGCGGCCATTAATATCATAAAAGTACTTTACCCATAATCCTGTTTTTTGTCCAGTTGAGTCAAACTTGTTTATTGCACTATCCTGGGCGTGTTTAAAAGGCAAGGTAAGGCTTTGGGCAGATGTTGTAAAAGAGAACAAAAGACATAATATTATTGATAGATTTTTCAAATGTCTTGTTTGTGTTAGTGCTAACATGTTTATTTCCAACCCACCAATTACTACTATTAAACCACCTATCAAACCCATTCTGCAAGCAATAATCTCAGAAAGTATATTATTATAATTTAGGTTTGCTTTCATGGCTATCAGTTTACATTTTGGTTCAGCCAAAATAAATAATATGCTTTTAAAAACAAAGTTTATTAGTGTATCAAGTATTAGTATTCTCCGCTGCGTGGATAGTTTTTAATTAGCAAATGACATAGTTTCATCAATGGAATTTTCAGGTAAAGCATTTCAAATCTTCTAAAAAAAAACACAACAAATTTTACAGCGACATACTTTGGCGTGGTAAGCAAAGACCTTTGTGATTGGAGATAAAGATTAATATAAATCGAGTCTAAAATAATTCACTTATAACTGTTAAACTATATGAACTTAAAAACAACATTCCAAGGTCGTAAGGCTGAGATAATAATTGCAGGGGTGGAAATAAATCACTCGAGTGCTTTTCAATTTGCCTTGAGCAAATTTGCCAAAGAAAATTTTATTGCCGAGATAGAAAGGCTAGATAAGGATATTGAATTGGCTCAGGCATTAGTATTAATTACGAAACATATAGATGAGATATTTGCGATTATTAGGGGCAGTGAAAATCCTGAATTGGCTAAGGAGAAAATAGCAAAGCAATTTACTATAAAAGCAGAGCACATTCGGGTTTATATGGATATGGGGGTATCAGACATTATTTCCATTGATTTCAGTACTATTTCAACTATCCTTTTGGCTCAGAGGAAACAATACCAAAGCATATTGGAAGAGTATTATGCGAGAGATTAGAAAACTTGTTTATATTGTACCAGCACTTTATTAAAATAAATACACGAAAAATGAAACAAAACACTGATGTTTTACTTGAAACAGTAAAAACTACTGCCAATAACTGGAATGAAAAAATTATCAAATCTGGGATAGATTTTAATATTATTTCTATTCTTGGAATGGAGAATAATGAAAGATACACGCACTCTGCTTTTATTGCTGAATTATTAAACCCAAAAGGCAGGCATGGTCAGAAAAGCTTATTTTTAGACTTGTTTTTAGCAGCCTGCGAAATCAATGATTTTACCTATAAACATGAAGGGGCTATCATGGTAGAAGTAGAAAAGCATATAAGAGAAATTACTGTAAATATGGGTGAAGAAACCTATTCAAGCAGAACATATTTAGATATTGTCATAACCAATACAGACTCTAATGAAAGTATTTTTATTGAAAATAAAATTTGGGCAATTGACCAAAAATACCAGTTGGAAAGATACAATAAGTTAAAGCCACACACTTTACTTTACCTTACAGTGGATGGAAAGGAATATTCCACAACAGATAAAGACCTAACATATAAAATCATATCATATGAGAAGCATATAATTAAATGGCTAGAATTATGTATTCAAGCGGTTCAATCAATATCAGAAAAACAAGCTCTAACTATTGAAATGTATAAAGACGTCATCGAAAAATTAACCAATCAATCAATTTATAAAAACATGAGTGAAGATATTAAAAAAGACATTCTTTTAAATGAAGAAAATTTTAAAGCTGCAGAATTAATTTTCAATAATTATTTGCAGATTAAACAGGACTATTTCTTTAAGTTTAAAACCAGTTTTGAAGCTGCATTTCAAACAAGAAATTTTGAAAGATTCAGCGTACTTGGGAACTTTAATTATGGAATAGATATAGATACTGATGAAGGAAGTATAGAAGTCTACTTGGGAATTAAGCCAGCCGGGAAAGAAAAGTTAAATGAGGATGAAAAAAATATGGCCAGAGCCGAGATACAAAACATTTTACATGAATTTACACCAAATATCAATAGCACAAATTATTGGCCTATTTGGTTCAATCCTAAACAAGGATCTCTTTTACAAAATGGCGATTTAACTTTTAAGAATTTAAATTATAACCAGTTGCATGAATTGTATGAAAATACAGATGCGCATACATCAGAAATTGCTGAATATTTTATTAGCATTCTAGAGAAACTTAAGAATCATTTGAACAACCAATAGTTTATTAATAAAACCTATAGAAACAGCATGTCTAAACGCGGTTACATACTCCGGTACTCACTAATTTTAAGAAAATTAAAGTTAAAGACCTACACTTCGTTTGAGGAGATTGAAAGGTTTGTAAATAGAGAAATGGAGTTTATAATGGATAGGGATGATAGGCTTAATTTAGGTTTTTCGAAACGTACATTTCAGCGTGATATCAAAGAAATTAGTAATGCTTTTGAAATAGATATTGAGTATTCTAAAACTTATAAGGGCTATTTTATCAGTCAAAGCAAAACAAGCAATCCCAACTTTGAACGAATGATGGAGGCCTTTGATTTATTTAATTCCTTAAACCTATCTCATGATGTTTCACCTTTTATCTATTTGGAAAAAAGAAGGCCGCAGGGAACAGAGAACCTTCATGGCTTAATTCATGCCATCAAAAATAGATTACTTGTAAAATTCACTTACGAAAAATTCTGGGATGAGTCGTTTGATGAGCGTTTGGTTCAGCCAATAGCTTTAAAGGAATTTAAAAATCGTTGGTACCTATTGGCTTTGGATGGTAAGGAAAATCATTTAAAAAGCTTTGCATTGGATAGATTAACCAACTTAGAAATTACCAGAGAGAGCTTTTTATTGCCGAAGGCTATTGATATAGAGGAAGAATATCGGTATTGTTTTGGTATTATTTGTCCGCGTAACCAAGAGCCGCATGATATTATTTTATCTTTCGATCCTTTTCAGGGCAAGTATATAAAGTCTTTGCCCTTGCATGAAAGTCAGGTAATATTAACAGATACAGAAGACGAATTAAAGATAAAACTAAGGTTGTGTATAACCCACGACTTAGTAATGGAACTACTTTCTTTAGCTGATAATATGAAAGTTATTGAACCAAAGGAGTTGGTTGAGCAAATAAAGGAAGCCCATAAAAATGCTTATAAACAATATTAAATTATACTCACATGCAATTTTACTATCCACATATATACAATAATCTACTATTAGAA
>JAKRSG010000169.1 GCA_022402405.1 Bacteroidia bacterium
ACAAGGCAGACCTTTGGCGCATGAAATATACCAAAGAAATGATGTTAACCCATTACCATCAATGGGAAGAAAGTGGGTTAACTAAGCTCGCTTATTGTGTACAAGAGAATTTATCGTATCAGGCATTTTGCAAGTTTTGTAGTCGGCAAAATTCTGATTCTGCTAATGGTTTTACTCTTATTAAATCAAAACCTAGTCTTGGCTCTATCCAGTTTCATTTGCCAAATGGGTGTTATTTTTTGCTTCCAGAGGATTGCTCTGATCGGTTTTTAAAAAAGTTACTTAGCTTGTGTTAAGCTTAAGTGTTCACCAGCGATATTATTTATTTCGTGGGCATGCAGATATGCGCAAGGGTTTTGATAGCTTGTGCGGATTGGTAAGAGAATATTTGCAGAAAGCCCCATTGGGTGGCGATGTATTTGTTTTTATTAACCGCAGACGTAATCAGATTAAATTACTTTGCTGGGAAAGAGATGGGTTTATGCTGTTTTATAAACGCCTTGAAGAGGGTACTTTTGAACTGCCCAAAGGAGAAGAGTCTCATTTATCTGTGGAGGTCTTAAGTTGTCTTTTGCAAGGCATAAAATTAAGCTCTGTTCGTAAACGAAAACGGTATGATTCCACTAAGCTTGTTAAGCCTATACAAATAGCGTAAATGTTGGTATTTTTGGGTATAACTAAGGCCTGAAATTAGGAATAAAAACAAGAGGTTTTAGTATATTTGCTATGTGCAAAAAAAGGGAGAAATATCGTTTACGAATGAGCAATTTTTTGCCTTGATGGAGATGAATAAGCAGCAAGCTTTACAGATTGAAAAGCTTACTCGGGAGCTTGCTCAGCTTAAGAAATTACTCTTTGGCTCGAAACAAGAGCGAGTGGAGTTGATAAATCCATTGCAATTAAGCCTTGATATGGGTTTAGGCAACACTACTCCATCTGAAGTAACAACAGAAGAAATATCCTATACCCGCACAAAAACAAAAGAAAAAGCGAATCCTAATCGCTCTCCTTTACCAGCAAACTTACCAAGGGAAATTATTGAAATTAATCCTCTAGAAGATACTACTGGAATGAAGCTAATTGGGTATGATATAACTGAGCAGCTAGAAATGACTCCTGCTAAGTTTTATGTTAAGCAATATAAGCGCGCTAAATATGCCAGGCCAGAAGGAAATGGCATAGCTATTGGCAATCTTCCTGAGTTTGCATTGCCTAAAGCTATTGCAGGTAGCAGCGTGCTTACTCATTTGCTCGTAAGTAAATATGTAGACCATCTACCTCTGCATCGTCAAATAAAGATGTTTAGTCGTATTGGAATGACCTTATCCGACTCAACTGTGAATGATTGGATAGTAGGAAGTGTTAATTTACTTGGTATTTTACACGATAGATTATCAGAAATACTCTTATCATCCAACTATATCCAAATTGATGAAACTCCCATACAGGTTTTAGATAGTGAGAAGAAGGGTAAAACTCATCGCGGATACTTTTGGGTAAGTCACTCGCCTCAAGAAAAAGTAGTAGTTTTTAATTATAGCAAGGGGCGTTCGGCCCAGTTTCCAACAGAGTTCCTCAAAAAATACTATGGTTACCTACAAACCGATGGGTATGTTGTATATGATAACTTCGAGCAAAAGAATGGTATTACCCTTTTGGGCTGTATGGCTCATGTAAGAAGAGAGTTTATAGAGGCGAGCAATAACGATAAACAGCGGTCGGACTATTTTATTGGTCACCTCCAACGATTATATAAGTTAGAGGAAGAGTTACGCAAAAGCAACGCGGGTGCAGATGAAATCCTTGCTAAAAGACAAGAGATAGAAGTTCCTATACTTGAGCACTTACACCAATGGCTTAAAGAAAATATAATCCAGGTAACACCACAATCTTCTATAGGGA
This sequence comes from Bacteroidia bacterium, assembly GCA_022402405.1. Classification (GTDB taxonomy): domain Bacteria; phylum Bacteroidota; class Bacteroidia; order UKL13-3; family UKL13-3; genus B1. The sequence continues at coordinate 1,903 of JAKRSG010000169.1, forward strand.
AAGCCATAGCTTACGCTCTAACCCGCTGGGATAAGCTCATGCGATATGCGCACAATCCCATATTGCAAATAGATAACAACCTAATAGAAAATCAAATCAGACCAGTTGCCATTGGTAGAAAGAACTACATGTTCTGTGGTTCGCATGAAAGTGCCGAGCGCACAGCAATCATTTATTCTTTGTTTGGAACTTGCAAACTGCACAACATTAATCCCCATGATTGGCTCTTGGATGTATTGCAAAAATTACCCGCACGAAAAGCAAATAACATCGATGACCTGCTACCGCAAAATTGGAAACCAGATTTTCAAGGTGTAGTTTAGCGGATGCTTACG
>JAKRSG010000170.1 GCA_022402405.1 Bacteroidia bacterium
GGCAGAATATAGTGCTCTGGAGCTTCTTTACATTCATTTATTTCCTCGATAATACCATTGGAAATAAGCAGTTCCGCAGGGAAAATTCTACGATTAAGGATATCAACTAGTTTGCCTTTTACAGTTTGCATTACCTTTTCAACTCCTCTACATTAAATTGAAAGGGCATAAAATCTAAGGTTCCATTATTGGCCACCCAAATTTTGCCCCCTGCTGCTTGCAAGATTGTTCTAATGGGCTTTTTAAATTGCTTTTCATATTCGGTTAAGCTTTGCAAACACGCTCCGCAGCTGGCAATTGGCGTGGTAATTTCATAATCTTTAGCTCGTGCAACAATGGCCATCGTTTTAACCGGAACCCCGGGATGATTGGCTCCAGCATAAAAAATAGCGACACGCTCGGCGCATAATCCGCTTGGGTATGCCATATTCTCTTGGTTACTACCTTTAATAATAACTCCATTTTCTAATAGCAATGTACAGCCTACCAAAAACCTGGAATAAGGCGCATAAGCTTGTTCCATAGCTTCTCTCGCTAACTTCAATAATTGTTGATCTTCTTCACTTAGTTCACTCTCAAAATCGTAAACCTCAATTTCTATTTCTTTTTTAATCATTTGCATGTATCAACCCTCCTATTCATTTTTGAAGGTGTAAGATAAAAATTTTTCTCAAGAAGCCAAGTATTTGTTTTTCGACCACATATTAAATTAACGAAAATAAAAATAGGTTCAGCCTGATAAACAAAATACTGTTTGTTTATGTGTATGCTTAATTCTATCTTTGCCCGGCAAATAACAAAAGGTATTATTTGCCATGTTTCAAGATAACAAAAAATTTTTTGGTGAGGGTTTAACATACGATGATGTGTTGCTTTTACCTGCTTATTCCGAAGTTCTTCCTCGCGAAGTAATCACCGGAACTCAACTTTCCAGAAATATCAGAATCAATATTCCAATGCTGTCGGCAGCTATGGATACGGTTACCGAATATAAATTAGCTATTGCCTTGGCTCAACAAGGTGGCGTTGGAATTTTACATAAAAACATGAGCATCGAGCGCCAAGCCGATGAGGTTAGAAAGGTAAAAAGAAGTGAGAGTGGAATGATAATTGACCCGCTTACGTTGAATGTTTCTGCTACCTTAAAAGATGCTCAACGCATTATGACCGACAATAAAATTGGCGGTATTCCGATTATCGACGATAATGGCAAATTAGTGGGAATTCTTACCAACCGCGATTTGCGTTTTGAGAAGGATCTGCAAAAAGGCGTGTCGCATATCATGACAAAAGAAAGGCTTATTACTGCTCCCGAAGGAACAGATTTGAAGCAAGCTGAAAGCATCCTGCAACAATATAAAATTGAAAAGCTCCCGGTTGTAGATAAAGATGGTAAGTTAAAAGGACTAATTACCTACAAGGATATCCTAAAAATTAAGGATCATCCAATGGGTTGTAAAGATAAACACGGTAGATTAATAGTGGGTGCAGCTGTAGGTGTAGCAGCAGAAACGGAAGATCGAATTGCAGCGCTTGTTAAAGCCGGTGTAGATGTGGTTATCATAGATACTGCTCATGGTCACTCACGCGGTGTTATGAATGAAGTACAACGCCTCAGAAAATCGTTTACGAACATTGATATCATTGCCGGAAACATCGCTACAGGCGAAGCTGCTCGTGCACTAGTAGATATTGGCGTAGATGCAGTAAAAGTAGGTGTTGGTCCGGGTTCTATTTGCACCACTCGTATTATCGCAGGTATTGGTGTACCGCAATTAACTGCGGTTTATGAAGCAGCTAAAGCTATTAAAGGCAGCGGCGTTCCTGTAATTGCAGATGGCGGTATCAGATACAGTGGTGATTTGGTAAAAGCCATAGCAGCTGGTGCTAGCACCGTTATGAGTGGTTCAATCTTCGCGGGTGTTGAAGAATCTCCGGGAGAAACCATTATTTATGAAGGAAGGAAATTTAAATCGTACCGCGGAATGGGTTCAATCGAAGCCATGAAAGAAGGTAGTAAAGATCGCTACTTCCAAGATGCAGAAGACGAAATAGCCAAATTAGTGCCAGAAGGAATCGTAGGAATTGTTCCTTACAAAGGGTTATTAAAAGAGGTTGTATATCAATTTGTGGGCGGATTAAGAGCTGGTATGGGCTATTGTGGAGCCAAAACCATTGAAGATTTGCAAGAAAATGGTAGGTTCATTAAAATAACCACAGCAGGTTCTAAGGAAAGTCATGCACACGATATTACCATCACAAAAGAAGCTCCTAATTATAGTAGGAACTAATTAAAAATAGGCTTATTTTGCCAACGCTTATTTTAAAAAATGATAGAATTACAAGGCGATTATAACAGGTATTTTAAACAGCAGTTTGATACCACCACCGAGTTTATTATTCCTTTTATTGAAAGGGAGAAAAAAATTGAAAAAGGTATGCGTTTCCTAGAAGTAGGCAGCGGATATGGTGGCGTTTGTAAAGCATTTATTGAAGCCAGTTGCAAAATAACAGGTATAGAACTATTAGGTTGGGCAAGCGACATTTCTAAAGACTTTCTAAAAGACGATATCGCCAATGGAAATGCGCAAATCTGGAATAAAAATGTGTACGAAATTGATCCAGATAAAGACCTCGACGAAAAGTTTGATATAATCCTATTAAAAGATACCATCGAACACATTCACGATCAAGCCAAGTTTGTAAAGCATATCATCCATTTTTTAAAACCTAACGGTGTAATTTTCTTCGCATTTCCACCTTGGTTCATGCCATTTGGCGGACATCAGCAGAGTTTGGATAGCAAGTTTTTGGATAAGCTTCCCTACTTTCATTTGCTGCCTAACTTTATGTATACCGGACTCATGCGTGCCTTTGGCGAGGTAGAAGGTAGAATTGTGGATGTGTTGGAGGTAAAAGAAACGCAAATCAGCATTAACAGATTTGAGCGTATTACCAAAGAAGCAGGCTTTCAAATTGCTCAAAGAGAATTTTGGCTTATTAATCCAAGTTATAAATATAAGTTTGGCGCCAAGCCTAAAAAGCAATACGGCATTATCTCTGCTATTCCTTGGTTCAGAGATTTTGTAACCACTACTTGTTACTACGTACTAAAAAAGAAATAATATTATTGAACTAGCTACACAAGCCTTCGTTACTTTGAGGCTCGTGTGTGGGTTCATACGCAAAACTTTTATCGTACACACGCTTAAGTTTAAAATCGCGCATAGGAGAAACTATCAGAGGAACTTTTTCTACCGTAACAGATGAAGTATCTAGCCCGAATGCCTTCTCCTCACTTAAGCTTAAGCGGTCTATAGCAAAGTAAGCTTGCATTATAAAACGTTCAATACCCATCAAATCATTTTCATTTGATAAGTGTCTTTTTAGCACAACAAACCTAAAATCACCAGTAATTTTTTGATCACGTAAAGAAGTATATCTTGAAGTTACGTCGATTTCGCCATTTTTAACCAGCTCTTCTACTACTTTTCTAAAGTAAAAGTTAATCTTCTGTTCCACCCTAAAGCCTAGCCTAAACTCTACCCTTACCACATCGTTTACTCTAATATGATCTACTTTATACTCCATGGTATACGGCTGATCATCTACATGGATATGCACCAACCAATAAACATCTGCGCGTTTTGGACGCTTCTGAAAAATAGAGTACATCACTTTATTTTCAATTTCGTACAAATGATCTGCACTAGTGAGATAAACCAAATGGGTGGAATATTTGGAAATTGATTCATCAATACTCAACTGATGTAATTTGGGTAAATATTCTCGCAAATTGACAAATTCTGTGAGTCGGTTTTTAATTTTTCTACCCTTATACCAAACCCACATCACAAACATAAACGACATAGATACGATTAATGTCATCCAACCACCGGCTGGAATTTTAACAATATTCGCCACTAAAAAGGCACCTTCAAATGGTAAATAAACCAACAACAACAAAACCAAAAGTAAAGGATGTGTTTTTTTTCTTTCAAGAAAATTCACAAGCAATATCGTTGTCATAAGCATAGTTATAACAATAGCTAACCCATAAGCAGCTTCCATAGCAGATGATTCTTCGAAATATAATATTATCGCAATGCAACCAACCCATAAAATCCAATTAACACTAGGCACATAGATTTGCCCTTTTAAATCGGAAGGGAATTTGATTTTTACTTTAGGCCAAACATTTAAACGAATAGCTTCCGAAACAAGAGTATAAGAACCTGTAATCATAGCCTGACTAGCAATAATCGCAGCCATTGTGGCAATACTAACTCCTATTAATAAAAACCATTCTGGCATAATAGCGTAAAAAGGATTTACCTCTGGAAGTTCTGAACCAACATGGTTTAATAGATAAGCTCCTTGTCCGAAATAATTTAACAACAGAGTTGTTTTAACAAAAATCCAGCTCACTTGAATATTGTGTTTACCACAATGACCCATATCAGAATATAAAGCTTCTGCACCGGTGGTACATAAAAATACCGCTCCTAATAACCAGAAACCATTAGGATATACAGTCAATAATTCATAAGCATACATAGGGTTAAGAGCTCTAAAAATACCTGTATTTGCTCCTAAACCAATAACTCCCATTATGCCCAACATGCCAAACCAAATAATCATAACCGGACCAAACATCTTTCCAACAATAGAGGTACCCATGCGCTGCATTAAGAAAATTGCAGTTATAATAGTTATTACAATTGGTATTGTTGGTAAATCTGGGTAGCGTATGGTTAAACCTTCGATAGCAGATGAAACTGAAATGGGTGGGGTTATCATACCATCTGCTAACAAAGCGCAACCACCAATAATGGCAGGCACAATTAAAAAAGGTTTTCGTCTGCGAACTAGGGCAAATAATGAAAAAATGCCACCCTCACCATTGTTATCTGCATGGAGGGCAATACTCACATATTTTACAGTAGTTTGTAAAGTAAGCGTCCAAAAGATACACGATAAGCCACCAAGAATAAGCAATTCCGATATTTCCTTACCATGTATTATGGCTTTAAAAACATAGAGAGGAGAAGTACCAATATCTCCATAAATAATACCCAGTGCTACAACCAAACCTGCAAGGGAAAGCTGCTGTTTAGCATGATGATTACCAGCCACAATAAAAAAATTAGGCTACAAATGTAGGAACTGAAAACTATTTACAAAGAAAAATCTTCTCTTATTTTAATTGGCCATTTCGCTTACAAAATGAATATGCATTAGGTGCAAATCTTCTTTGCTAAACTCCTCACCATATTCTTTAAGTGCTGCCTCTAAAACATTATCATTCGTTTTCCTAAAGAAATCCATCACCTCTTCCAAAATATCTTCCTCGGTTAACTCATTTACGTAACGCTTGAGATTTAGCTTAGTTCCGCTATTTACAATATTTTCTATCTCTTCCAAGATTTCTTCTTTCTTTAATCCTTGTCCGCGAGCAATATCTTCCAATGAAACGCGCTTATCTATATTAGTGATAATCGCAATTTTTCTGGCCGATTTATTCACTACAGATTTGATGGTTACATCCTCTGTGCGCTCAATATTGTTTTCCTTAACGTATTTATCAATTACAGCTATAAACTCCTTACCAAACTTCTGCGCTTTTCCTGTACTTACTCCGCTCACCTTAGAAAGTTCTTCCATGGTAATAGGATATTTAAATGCCATTTCTTGCAGAGATGGCTCTTGGAAAACAATATAAGGTGGAAGGTTTTTGGCTTTAGCTACTTTCTTACATAAGTCTTTTAAAATGCTGTATAACACTTCGTCGTACACAGCTTCTACCTGACTATCATCTTCATCATTATCTGTAAATTTCTCGAACTTACGATCGATTGCCATTTCGAAGGTAGTAGGTTTTTTCAAGTAAGCCTCACCTTGTTCGTTGATAGAAATTAACCCGTAGTTCTCAATATTCTTGGTAAGCATACCACGGAGTAGGAGCTGACGAATTACCGATTTCCAGTAATTATCATCTTTATCTTTACCAATGCCAAATAATTTTAGCTCGTGGTGACCACTCATGGTAACTTCATGTGTTTTGTTACCAATTAATATTTCAACACAATGATTTAAGTTGTATTTTCCTTTAATTTCTTTAATTAATTTAAGTGCATTGATAGCAGCATCTTTTGCATCCACTTTTTCTTTCGGATGTCTACAATTATCGCACATTTTATTACAATCTTTTTCTGGAAACTCTTCACCAAAATAGTGTAATAAAAACTTTCGTCTACAAGCGGCAGATTCTGCGAAAGCCTCTGTTTCAAAAATGAGCAATTCGCCAATTTCGCGCTCTGCCACGGGCTTGTCTTTTAAGAATTTCTCTAATTTCTCAATATCTGCTGGGTTATAAAACAAAATACACTCGCCTTCTAATCCATCTCTACCACCTCTACCTGTTTCTTGGTAATATCCTTCAATACTCTTAGGAATATCATAATGAATTACAAAACGTACATCTGGCTTATCTATACCCATACCAAATGCAATAGTTGCTACAATTACATCGGCATCTTCCATCAAAAACTTATCTTGATGATCGGCTCTCACTTTTGCGTCTAATCCGGCATGGTATGGTAACGCCTTGATCCCATTGGCTTGCAAAATACCCGCAATTTCATCCACACGCTTTCGGCTCAGACAGTAAATAATACCTGTTTTGTTTGGACGAGCTTTAATAAAAGATACTATTTCTTTAATGGCCTCGCCCTTTTTGCCTTTAGAACGTACTTCGTAGTATAAATTGGAACGATTGAAAGATGATTTAAAAACAGTAGCCTCGGTCATCTGAAGATTTTTGATAATATCGCTCTGAACCTTTGGCGTGGCGGTGGCGGTTAAAGCCATTAAAGGCACGTCCTTAATTTCTTTTACCATGGCTTTTATGCGACGGTATTCTGGTCTAAAATCATGACCCCACTCAGAAATACAATGCGCCTCATCTACTGCCACAAACGAAACATCTATGGTTTTTAAGAACTCAATGGTTTCATCCTTCTTTAAGGTTTCTGGAGCAATGTATAACATTTTGGTATTGCCCTCATTTATATCCTTCTTAACAGTGGTAATCTCACCCTTATTAAGTGATGAATTTAAAAAGTGAGCCACGCTTTCATTAGAAAGAGAACGAATAGCATCTACCTGATTTTTCATTAAAGCAATAAGAGGCGAAATAATTATAGCCGTACCTGGCATAATTAAAGCTGGTAATTGGTAACATACAGATTTACCACCGCCTGTTGGCATAATTACAAAAGTATCTTTCCCACTAAGCAGATTCTGAATAATTTCCTCCTGCTCTCCCTTAAAATTATCAAATCCAAAATAATTTCTTAAAGCCCCTTTTAAATCTGTTTGATTGTCTGAAGGTTTTTCCTTTACACGCTTCGCTGCCGCCATAATTGCTGTTTTTTTAATAAAAAAGTATGCTAAATTAACACAAATATTTTAAATAATAAAACCAAAAGGTCGAAAATCTTTATTTATTTGCAAATGTTTATTGGCGTTATAGAATCGCCCAAACTTAAAATTGCACATGGAGAACAAAAATAATTATGCCATCATAATGGCCGGAGGAGTTGGAAGTAGATTTTGGCCAAGCAGCAGAACCCAATACCCTAAACAATTCTTAGATATTTTAGGAACAGGAAGTTCCTTATTACAACATACTTACAAAAGATTTCTTAAAAGATTTTTACCAGAAAATATTTATATTGTTACCAATGCAGCTTATGTTAACTTGGTAAAAGAGCAATTAACCAATATTGGCGAGCAGCAAATTTTGGGCGAACCAATTGCAAAAAATACAGCAGCTTGTATTGCCTATGCGTGTGGAAAAATTAGCAAAATTAATCCGGATGCTGTTTGCATTGTAGCTCCTAGCGACCATCTTATTTTGGATGAGGAGGCTTTTTTAGGCGTGGTTGACCAAGCCATGGAGTTTGCGGTAAAAAATCCTGCCTTGGTTACGTTGGGTATTAGGCCAAGTAGACCAGATACAGGATATGGGTACATCCAATTTTTTGAGGATGTGGAAGATAAATCGGTGCACAAGGTAAAAACTTTCACCGAAAAACCAACTTTGGAAATTGCCAATACCTTTATCGAAAGTGGCGATTTTCTTTGGAATGCAGGCATTTTTGTGTGGAGTATTGCCAGCATTAAAGAGGCATTCGACACCCATTTACATGAGCAGTTCTCGCTTTTTGATGAGGCCGCAAACGATTATTTTACCGACAAAGAAGCACAAACCATACTTAAAATATACGAGCAAACTCGTAGCATTTCCATAGATTATGGTATCATGGAAAAAGCAGAGAATGTATTCGTAATTCCAAGCGAGTTTGGCTGGAGCGATTTGGGTACCTGGACTTCCCTCAACGAAATCTCGGATAAAGATGCCAACCTCAATGTTAGCAACGGAAAAAACATTCACCTATACCAAAGCAGCGGCTGTATGGTGAATACAGCGCAGCTAAAAACTGATAAAATCATTGTTTTAAACAGCGTAAAAGACCTAATAGTAGTAGATACCCCCGACGTATTACTTATCTGCGATAAAAGCAAAGAGCAAGAAGTAAAAGAAGTAGCTACCGATATTAAGATTAAATTTAACGAGAAGTATAGTTAAATCTTCACGGCCTGAACCAAAACATGGAGTCGCTAAAAAAAGGAGATTTAGTTGCCATTGCTGCCACAGCCAGAAAAGTTTCTGAAGCTGAGATGAAGCCTGCTGTTGAAATACTCAAAAGCTGGGGACTAAAAGTATGTTTTAGCGAAACACTTTTTGAGGAAGAAAACCAATTTGCAGGCTCGGATCAGGCCAGAAGAAATAGCTTTCAAAAATTGTTAAACGACCCTAAGATTAAAGCCATTTTCATCGCTCGTGGTGGTTATGGAACGGTAAGAATGTTGGATGGACTCGACTTCGATATTTTTCTCGAAAACCCTAAATGGATTATTGGCTACAGCGATATTACTGCATTGCATTTGCACTTACACAAAAAAATTGGCTATAGTTCGCTTCACGGACCTATGCCCATAAATTGGTTGCCCGAAAAATTACACGCAGAAAGCCTCGAGCATTTACACAAAACTTTATTTGATAAGCCACAAGAAATCAAATTTGCTAAACACCCATTAAACTATCGTGAAGACAAAACAAGCGGTATATTAATTGGAGGTAATTTATCTGTTATCTATTCACTTTTAGGTTCAGCTAGTGAGCCTTCGTATGCTAATAAAATATTGTTTTTAGAAGACCTCGACGAATATTTGTATCACATAGATAGAATGATGCAGGGTTTAAAAAGAGCAGGCAGACTAGAAAATTTAGCTGCCCTAGTTATTGGTGATATGAGCGACATGAAAGACAATACAGTACCCTTTGGCAAAAACGCCTACGAGATTATTGCCGATACGGTAAAAAACTATGATTACCCCGTTATTTTTGGCGCCCCTGCTGGTCACGAACCCAAAAACCTGAGCCTCGTTTTTGGCACCCGCTACCAATTAAAATGTGGTAAAGAGGTTTTGTTAAAGCCGGAGTTGTAGGGTGAATAAAATGTAACCACTGCGGAATATAGAGTTAGTATAAACTTTACGTTCCTTAATTCACCTATACTGTTCCTTATTTACAAAAATATATTGATTTTCAATTGTTTAAAAGCAGCATTCATTCTATGCTAATCCAATTTCTTTTTACCTTTTGCAGGTGGCAAAAAGTTTTCTCCAGTTACCACACTTTTGCCCGTTTTTGCTTCTAATTCTTTTCTTGCATTTTTGGCTACCGCACCCCCTTTTTTGCTGGCTACTGCATTTTCTTTTAATCCTTTTGCCTTTGTTGTTTCCGCTATTTGTCTGGTAGAAAGTTCAGCCAATGCGGTAAATATTAATTCCGCTTCACTCATGTGGTCTCTGAGGTTTTGCGATTTCAAACCTTTTAAATCTTTGTGTTTCTTTACAGTCAATCCTGTCCATTCTTGGTGAATGATATTGGTTAATACAGCAAACTCATCTCCTTTTTTAACGCCACTTTCCTGCCAATAATCAGTCAGCTTATTTCTGGTTTCCTGCCCTGTCATTCGTTGCTGAATCCATTTCTCGCTTCTACCCAATTTTTGCCAGTTTTCCCTAGCTCTATCGATACTTTGACTAGGATCGTTTATTTCTTGCAATCTCTCGTATCCTACTTTTGCGAGCCATTGTTTAAATGGTTCTGCCTTTGGCGATGGGATAGATTGAATTATCCTTAATAAGTTTTGGGTATTGGCACAATCTGTTTCCCTCATTTTCCCATCTGTTGCTTTCAGTTTCAACTGTCGACAAATTGTCGACAGTTCAATTCCGTCCTCTGTTTTTACCCGAATTTTCATTTTAAACCAATAATCTCGTGGATTTAAACTATTGGTTAAAACTTCCACTACATCAATTATAGAAAAGTACCACTGCTCTTCTGCATCATCCCAATAAGTTCGAACTTGTTTATCTTCAAAAATTTTTATGTTGCTCATAGGTGCTAATGTTTTTTATAAATTTTAATTTTTCTACTCTAAACTCATAAAGTTTGTAAACCGTTTTGTCAATACTAGTTCTAAGCTCATTTTATCTGCTACCTTATTTTAATCCTCCCCTAAAAATACAACTTCACCACAAAAATACCGGCTATTACGCATACCAAATCTACTAGGAGCATAATGCCGAGGGTATATCTGCTGTCTTTTACATTTACGGAACCAAAGTACAGGGCAACAACGTAAAAGGTGGTTTCGGCGGCACCTTGGAATAAACAAGATAATTGTCCGGTAAGGCTATCTGGCCCATACGTTTTCATAGCATCGAGCATAAAACCTCTTGAGCCACCTGCACTAAATGGTCGCATAATAGCAACCGGAATGGCCTGAATAATCTGTGCATCCACCCCAAAAATTTCCATTACAGCGGTAATGCCATTTAAGATAATTTGCATTAAGCCACTGTTTCTAAAAATACTCAAGGCAACCAACATAGCAATCATATAAGGCAATACGCGCAAACCTGTTGTAAATCCATCTTTGGCCCCATGCACAAATGAGTCGAATACATTGGTTTGGTTCAGCTTAAATACCTTTTCTTTATAAATGCTATACATAACAATAGCCATAATAATAAACAACAAAACAGCATTGCTTAAATTACCTGTAAAATGAATTTTTGCCTGTCCAGTTAAGGTATGAATATAAACCAACAATAGCGCAATAATGGCCGTAATGCCACCTACAAAACCTACTACAACTAAATTTACTAAATTAATACGCTGTTTAATACTCACAAAAATAAGTGCGGCTAAGGTGCCAATAAATGAAGTTATAATGGTTGGCAACATAATATCTGCGGGGTTTGCCGCTTGTTGCGCCGCTCTGTATCCAATAATAGAAGTGGGAATTAACGTTAAGCCGGCAGCATGTAAACACAAAAACATTATCTGACTATTACTCGCTTTTTCTTTATCCGTATTTATCTCCTGCATACTCTCCATGGCCCGCAATCCAAAAGGTGTGGCAGCATTATCTAAACCCAAAAAGTTAGCTGCAAAATTCATCGTCATAAACCCATACGCCGGATGCCCTTTGGGCAATTCTGGAAAAATACGCGCAAAAAACGGCGCCATAATTCCGGCTAATTTTAATATGGCATTCGAATCATTTAAGAGATTAAGCAAACCACAAAAAAAAGTAAGATACCCAATAAGCGGCAACCAAATATCCATGATGGTATTTTTACAAGTAGGAAAAATGCCATCGGCCGCTTGCTTTCCTTGACCCACCTCTACCATTCCTGTAGCCAACAACTTGTATGATTTACCATCTATATGCTCAAAACTAGCTCCTTTATTGGCCTGTAAAGCCATAAGCAAAACACTGTCTGATCCAAACTCTTTTATGGGCAATTCTGAAATAATAACAGGATCATTTTGCTTTCCATTTACCAATCCGTTTAAAGAATAAACTTGATTTACAGACAACAAATAAAAAATATACAGCGCACTTAAGGCTATCATCCAACTCCAAAATCTGCTTAACGCCATGGTTCAAAAATTTTATTCAATTCTACACTATTTGGTTCAAAATAAAAAAGCCTACTCATAGAACTCATACCTCAAAATATAGCTACGATCATCATTACCATATCTACCCTTTTCTCTATATTTAAGCAGATTGTTTTTATCATCGTACTCATAAAAATATTGATTTTCTACCCTATAGGTATCGTAATGTGTATACGATTTCAAGAGCTTATTGTCATACACAAAGGTATGCATACGCCTTCCATTATCGCTTAAAATAGTCTCTACTAATCCATCTTTGTTATAGGCATAAATCATATTATCAAGATTGGGATATTGATAAGAAAAACTAGCCAAAATCTTGTCGCCAGAATACCTATTTACATGAGATGGCTTTTGGTTCAAACCGTAAGAATGTTTTACATTACCTCGTGTATCTAATGCATGCACGGTTACGTTTAAACTTTGTAGATTATCTGCTTCGGAGTACAATGGAAACAGCGGATATTCGTATACAAATGAATCGCGATAAAAGAATTGAGTTACGGCAGGCAAATCTGATGAGTTATTTGTAACCATGCGCTCTAAGCAATTTTGCTTGGAATAATAATATTGTTTTTGCTCTTCAATTTGTTGGTAAGCATATCTAATCTCTGTGCTCAAATTTCCTACACTATCATACTCAAAATATAACCAATTTTCTGTTTCATTTACTTCACCAAAAGTAAGTTTGGTAAGCCTAGCATTTGTATCAAAATAAGCCGAACGCACATGAACATAATTAGTATCCTTGGCACTTATTTGAACCGAATAAACCGATTGCTTTTTCACCCCTTTCGACACCCGTTTAACGAATGCACTTGAATGATTTAAAGGATTAATATCATTAGAAAAATGCTGCTGCTTTTCGTAAATATTGATAGATGTTAAAGGCTTGTTCACTTGTTTCTGGCTGAACCAATTACCCATTAAACTGTTAGGTGATACAACTTTTGCGAAGACATCTATAGGCATATTTAAAACAAGTCCTAGCTGTTTTGCCTCATCAAATGAGCTGCAAAATGGAGGCAATATCCAGCTTGCGGCAAATGGTGTTAGTTGCAAAAACATCACATTCAAATCTTTTTCGCTAAGCAGTGGTTTTTGGGGTATTTCTTTTTGAAGCTTAACTTCTTGTGTGGGTTCCTCTTCCGACTCATATTCTTCAGATTCATAATCATTATCTGGATATCCAAAAAGAGCAGAATTACTCCAAGTATAGCCTTTTATATAATCTGCATTTTTAGAGAGCACCTCAGTTAATTCGTTGTTTAAGTAACTTAAAAAATATGCCTTTTGTTTAGGGTCAAGCATAGATAATAATTTTATCTCCTTGCCGGTAGATAGCTGTAAATAGTAGGTTTTAACAAAAGATGCACCATCTAATTTATAATCCGGACTAGGTTCAAAATAAAACTTGTATTGAACCTGATAACAGAGAATGTCGCCAGAAACAAAGAGAATTTTTGGCACAATATCTTGAATGGTTGGCACCCCCATATTAGTAGAATAATAAGCATAATTATTAGGGTAATTTTTGCCCAAAGTTTGAGCCAATAACTCATAAGCAAATGGAAGAAATTCGAATTTAAACTCTTGGGTAGAAATTTCTAAAAAAGCCTTTTTGTACATAAAATCATTGAGTAGCCCAGTGGCTATTCCAGCATTATTTGAATTTATTGAAGGATAATCGATATAGATAACTTCAAACTTATTGTAATCAGATTTTGAAATGGATTTCTGAAGTATTTTATATTCAAGTTCACGCTTTCCATTTAAATCTGGGATGGCATTTTTAGGTTCAGACCCTACAGCTATATTTAAATATAAAACTGTTATAAAAATTAGTAAAACTCTAATGAACATAATATTAAGGCTTATGAATATAAAATAATATTTCCAAAACTTTCTCTTTAGGATTATAAGCACCATAAACCTTGGTAAAACCATCCTGTTTCATTTGTTGGTACAAGGCCTTTTCATTTATAACAAATTGTGCAAAACCATCGCTATAATAAAGTTGAGCATCTTTAGCCTCCACCTTAGGAATGCTCAAAAATCCAGCTACTACTTTATTAGAAACTAGCAACTGCGAAACATCTGCTTTTATTGATTTTCTATTGTATACGAGTTGCAAACTTCCCTTAGCTTCATAAATAAAAATGGGATCATCTTGCAAGGCTTTTACCATCTCTTTTCCGAGCAAATTATAGTTATAAAACGTTAAGTACCTTAAGTCGGAATGCTGCGGCGATGGATCTATATCTAACAATGAAAACGTATCTATATTTAAGGTATAATTTGAATTCAAAAGAAAAGCCTTATCCATACAAATAGAATGCGCATCTTTAAATTCAATACCTTTTTGCGAATACACTAAATAGTTCAGTTTAACATGTGCTAATACCTCTTTTGGAGCAGCGTTTATAGACTTAAAAAAACGCGTTGGCAAAATATAGGCTATTCTGTTTGAACCAATTTCTACGCGGGTTTCATCAGGTTTTTTTTGTGTAAAGTTGAGTCCGATATCCAAACTACTCTCCTCACCATCATGCAGGCATGGATTAAGCCAAAGCTTTATTCCGCTTTTGCCAGGAATACCTATTTGAATAGGTTTAAAGGTTATTAAATCGAAACTATAAAAGGAGCTTCTACGGTTGTTATCTGTTTGCAAATTTCTAAAGAAACTCTGATCTAAAATGGGAGTTATACTTTCATGAAAAGGAAATTGCCATAAATTAATATCGGTCTCATCGTTTAACAAGCCACTTAAACTCTGAGCAAACCCTTTGCTACGTGCTTTGTCTCTGCACGAACAAGGTCCAACAAGCGGCACCTCTTTCTTAACACCCATTTTATGATAAACGGTATTTGTTAAAACACCTAAGCTATCATAATACATCCAAGTGCTATCTTCTTTGCCATCTTTAAAATAGGCGAGTAAATGTAAGTTTCCATTTTTATGGTAATAGCGAGCCAACCCATCGCGTATACCATTTTTATACTGCTCCTCTCGCATTATTCCTTTGCCATCTGTTTTATAATACCAGTCCTGACCCCATCCAACTCTTTTACCCTTCTCAAAATACCTTATAGAATATAACTTTCCCTCATCTGTATAGCTAACATATTTGCCGTTTAGGGTATCGTTAACAAAAAAGATGCTATCTTTAATAAGCCCATTTGGATGAAATGAAATAACCCAATCTTGTAATAACCCATCTTTAAAGTACGATTTTTTTTCCAAGTTACCATTCTCATAAAAGGTAAACTCATAGGTGTATTTTTTATCACCTGAGTTTGCATTTCTATCATATTCAAAATGCCTCTGTGGTATTCCACGAACACCATGAATTTTCCATTCGCCTACCTCTGTTCCTTCTTCGTAAAATCCACTTGTATGTAAGCTTCCATCTTCGTTTTTAATCAGGTATTTTCCATGTAATAAACCATCCTTCAATTCAAAGTAAACCAAGGTATCGCCCTTAAAACTGTATACTAAATAATAAGTATCAAATTTCCCTCCCTTTACAAATGTTTCCATATGCTTTTTACCATTGGCATAAAAGCTATTTTGTGGTCCATCTGCCTGCTTTAACAATCGCAT
>JAKRSG010000018.1 GCA_022402405.1 Bacteroidia bacterium
TTGCATTGCAGAATATTTTTTGGCAACTTTTAACAAGTGTCTTGCGCAATTGCCGTCTTAGTGCTAACTGGCTGTTTTGTTTTTGCCCAGAAAGTTTCTATCTTGCTTCATGTTGACGCCTCCTTGAGCGGCAACTGCGCTAGGCACCAAAACGTTACCACCAATGCTATGAAGACCATCTTCGCCAAATAAACAGACGTAAACAATGACAATCGAGGACTTTTTGAAAATCGTATGGGAGACACGGCAGACAAATCCATATTTGTTTTATGGTGGCGTGATAGTAATAATATTTTTGATTTTCTTGGCATATAAAGCGTTTAAAAAACGTAGAAAAAATGCTAAAATAAAAGAGAATGCAAAAATTGAAGCAGAACGCTTAATAAAACTCGAAGCAGACAGAAAAGCAAAGCAATATGCTGACAAACTTGCTTTAGAACATAAGCAAAATCTACAAAAAGAGATTACTTTAAAAGAACAAACAAAGCTAAAAGTTCAAACAGAAAATCTAAAAAGAGAGGCGGATAAAAAAGCATCAACAGAAATAAAATCACCGACTGAGGACGTTAAAAAAATATTAGAAGAAAAAAAAGAAGCCAAGTCTGATATCCCAAAAAGACAAACTGTAACTCCTTACATTGATACAAATGAAGTTCAAGTTAAAATAATTAAATCTGTACCTGAACCTGGTTCTTCAACGGCCAAAAGAATAGGTTATTTGCCAAGCGACAAATATGTACAAACAGAACCCTATAAATATGCTGTGGTAAAAATGCCACAAAAAAATAGTCTAATAAAATTTCCTCGCAAAGGTCGTTCAGACAAAAAAGGATTTAAAGAAGATGATTTCTTAATTCATTTAAACCGACATTTCAAATCAACTTTTAGCGTTTTCAATGACAGACATATTCCAACCGAAAACGGAAGACCCTATGAACCAGACTTTGTTCTTTCATCTGAAAAAGACAACAAAAATATTTTCATCAATATTGAAATTGATGAGCCTTACGATGGCTGGCTGAGGACGCCTACTCACTGTATTGGCGAAAATGATTTAAGGGACGATTTTTTTACGAAAAGAGGATGGATAGTTATTCGTTTTGCGGAAATACAAATTCATTGTGAACCTAAAAAATGTTGTGCTTACATCGCTAAAGTTATTCATTCAATTGATTCGACATTTAATTCAGACTTACTTAATGAAGTTATTCCAAATCAAGTTGAACAATGGGATAATTTACAATCAAAAAAGTGGGCATCAGATAAGTTTCGTGAAAAATATTTGGGTATTGAAAATTTTGGGAAACGACCGAATGTAATAACAGAGTACGAAATAGTTGAATCAACCGCAGATAAGGAAGTTGAAAAGGAGATGCCAAAAGTCAAGGATAAAACCATAAGTGACAATGGACTATTAGCGTCTAAAAATATTGATAACAGGGACAAGCGAATTAAGTTTGACCCAACAGAGCATAGGTATTTTATTGATGGCAATCCTGACACTATTTCTGTGACACAACTCATTGATAAATTTTTCCCAGAGTTTGATGCTCCATATTGGGGTCCAATAAAGGCAGCACAACGAGGAATTTCTACAAAGGAAATTTTAGCTGAGTGGGAGGCTAAAAGAATTGATTCGGCAAATAAAGGAACTGCCTTACATGAAGCAATCGAAAATTACTATAACAACAAAAGTCATAATTCAAGTACCAAAGAATTTAGCCATTTCCTTTCATTCAAACAGAGGTTTAACGGGATGACACCTTACAGGTCTGAATGGAGGATATTTGATGAAGATTTAATGGTGGCAGGTACAATTGACATGGTCTACAAAAAGGAGGATGGTTCATTATATATGTTTGATTGGAAACGTAGTGAGAAAGTTGTGAATAACGATGGAACAATAAAGAATGACACCTTTCAATTTGCATTTGGGGAGCTTAGCCATCTAGGCGACAATAGTTACAATCGATATTGTTTGCAACAAAATATTTATAAAGCAATATTAGAGAAAAGATATAAACATAAAATTAGCTCAATGAATCTTTTGGTAATGCATGAAGCATACGACCGATATCACCATATCAAAATACCAAATATGGACAAAGAAATTAACTATATATTTAACTATGCTTTACTTACAAGGTAACGACAATAAAGGACAAAGAAGCACTGGTGGTAACAGGCGTTTGGCTCAATGGCGGGTGACGTGGTTAATTGAACATTCTACCCCGCATCAACTATTGTGGAGTATTGACAGTTTTGTGCTCCGAAATCCGCCACTGCGCCAAGCGCCAAACCGTTATAGCCAATGCTAAGAACCAGCATCAACCAAAAGTTTAGCTTCCATAACAAAATGTTCGCCATCTGTATCAGGAAGGGTTTCGTAAGCACCCGACAAATACTGAATAGCTTTTATTTTGCTATCAAATAAATCTCTGTAATGTATTTGGTCAAAAATTTCCCCAACATCAGGTTTTAAAAAAAACCGAGAAGTTGATTTTACTAAATATTGAATTGTCTTGTATTCTTTCAAGTTCTCAATTGGTTTGTCTGCTGTTTCAGTTGCGTCAAAACTTAAAGAAACATTTCTTGGTTTCTCTAAAATTTTAGTCATTGCTTCTTCTGAAAGTGGGTAATAGCCTTGTATTGTTCCAACTCCTTTATTTTCCAACACCACTATTTTGATGTTGCCTAAATGCTTCCGAATATCATCATCAGAAGTTTTTTTGTAGCGGTAATATAAACCGCTAATTGACATTTCTTTTTGTTCCATTTTATTGTTTTTATAAGTGAATAATTCCGTAAAAAGCACTGGCTATAACAGCGTATATACAAGATACGCCTATAAGCATTTGTTTATAATTTGAAATTTTCGTTAAGGCGTACCTCGTATATACGCAAACCGTTACCACCTATGCCAAATATAATTTAACTACGAAGTTTGTTTAAATTAATTTGGATTATTGTTACCTAATTAGCTAACTTTGCTGTGTGAGTGAAAAATTTATTAGAGATATCTTCTATTATCGAGATTACTACTTAGACTTTTTTGACGATTTAAAGCCAGAAGTAAAGAAAAAGTTTAACTGGACTTTACAACTTATTGCCACTTTAGATCGTGTTCCTGAAAAGTATTTCAAACATCTAACAAATACTTCTGGATTATATGAGATTAGAGTTGAAGTTGGCTCAAACATATACCGGGTTTTTAGCTTTTTTGACAAAGGTAAACTAATCATCCTTGCCAATGGTTTTCAAAAAAAATCTCAAAAAACTCCTGCTAATGAAATTGAACTTGCTGAAAAAATAAAAAAACAATATTTCGATGAAAAAAGTAAATAAAAATCTGACTTCGTTTTCTGAACATTTAGACAAGCAATATGGAAACCGTGGGAATGCGAAAAGAGAAAAATATGAGGAAGGTTTTGAAGCCTTTAAATTGGGTGTAATGCTCCAAGAATTGCGCAAAGAGAAAGGGTTAACTCAAGAACAACTAGCTGAAAAATGTGGTACTACCAAAACTTACATTTCTCGTATTGAAAATAATGCCAGTGATATTAGACTCTCCACTCTTATGAGAATTATTCGTGAGGGACTAGGTGGACACTTAAAATTGCAGGTAGACATTTGATGCAGAATGGCACAGGTGGTAACAAGTGTCTTGCGCAATTGCCGACTAAGTGCTAATTGGTTATTTTGTTTTTGCCCAGAAAGTTTTTATCTTGCTGATAGTTGAGGCGTCCTTGAGCGGCAACTGCGCAA
>JAKRSG010000171.1 GCA_022402405.1 Bacteroidia bacterium
ATAGTAGAATAGGTCATGCAACGGTAACAGTTGTTGATACTATTACTCCGGTAGTAAATACGCAGAATCGTACGGTTTACTTAAATGCAGCTGGCACGGTAAGTGTAACAGCGGCTATGATAAACAATGGTTCAACAGATGCGTGTGGTATTGCTAGCTTAAGTTTATCTAAGACAAGCTTTACTTGTGCTAACGTAGGTGCCAATGCGGTAACCTTAACGGTAACAGATGTAAATGGTAATAGTAGAATAGGTCATGCAACCATTACAGTATTGGATACGGTTAAACCTATTGTAAATGTTACTACAGGAATTGTATTGTATTTAAATCAAGCGGCTAGTATTCCAATTACCAGTGCCATGATAAACAATGGAAGTACTGATAATTGCGGTATTGCTAGTATGAGCGTATCTCCTTCAACCATTACTTGTGCGCATATAGGCATAACTCCTGTAACGTTGACGGTAACAGATGTAAATGGAAATATTAATACTGCAGTAACTAATGTAGTGGTATTTGATCCTGTTGTTCCTGTGGTTCGACCAAAATCTAAGGTTATTGCCTATTTGAATACCTCTGGAAGTGTAGTTGTAAATCCAAGCGATTTAGATTCTGCCAGTTCAGATAATTGTACAATTACCAGCAGGGTTATTAGTCAAACTACCTTTAATTGCAGTCATTTAGGTAATAACACAGTTTTGTTTACTGTACAAGATCAAAGTGGAAATGCAAGTGCTGCTAATGTAATTATAGAGGTTAGAGATACAATTAAGCCAGTAGCTATTGTTCAAAATATTGCAGTAAATCTTGGTGCGAACGGACAAGTTTCCATAAGTGCTTCGCAGATTAATAATGGAAGTACCGATAATTGTGGTATTCAAAGTTTAAGCTTAAGTAAAACTAATTTTACTTGTTTAGATAGAGGTTCTAATTCTGTTACATTAACGGTAACCGATTTAAATGGTAATTCGAGCTCAGCAGTTGCTACCGTTACAGTTAATGATGTTACTGCACCAATTGCTCGCGCCAGAAATCTCACATTATATTTAAATTCTAGCGGAACAGCTACTGCTTCAGCATCTATGGCTGATAGTTCAAGCACGGATAATTGTGGAATTACATCGCGTTCATTAAGTTTAACCAGTTTCAATTGTTCTAATTTAGGCAATAATCAAGTGGTTCTAACAGTGGCTGATGCATCTAATAATTCAAGTACAGCTAATGTAACGATAACTGTTATAGATACTATTCGTCCGCTTGTAACAGCACAAAACATTACAGCATACTTAACAAGTGCAGGAACAGTAACCATAACGCCAGCTCAACTTACTGCGAGCTCAAGTGATAATTGTGCTGTAGCCAATTCGGTAATAAGTAAGTCGAGTTTTGATTGTAGCAACTTAGGTTCAAACAGTGTAACCTTAACGGTAAGCGATGCAAGTGGAAACTTTAGAACGGTGAATGCAACGGTAACTATTGCAGATACAATTAAGCCTACACTAGCAGTAAATAGCACGGTTAACTTATACTTAAATGCAAGTGGTAATGCAACCTTAACAACAGCCATGGTAAATAATGGAAGTAGTGATAATTGCGGAATCAGCGGATTGAGTTTAAGTAAGACTAACTTTACAGGAGCAGATTTAGGCAACAACTTAGTAAACTTTACTGCAACAGATGGAAGCAGCAATAGCCGCAATACAAGTGTAACAGTGGTGGTAATAGACAGTGTACGACCAATTGCTATAGCTCAAAATGTTACAGCTTACTTAAACGGAACAGGAACAGCAACAGTAACTGCTGCTCAGGTGAACAATGGTTCTACAGATAATGTGGGTACACCAAGTTTAAGTTTGAGTAAAACCAGCTTTAATTGTAATGAACGCGGTGCTAACAATGTAACCTTAACGGTAACAGATGGCAGCGGCAACTTTAGAACAGCAAATGCGGTGGTAACTGTTATAGATACTATTCGTCCGCTCGTAACAGCACAAAACATTACAGCATACTTAACAAGTGCAGGAACAGTAACCATAACGCCAGCTCAACTTACTGCGAGCTCAAGTGATAATTGTGCTGTAGCCAATTCGGTAATAAGTAAGTCGAGTTTTGATTGTAGCAACTTAGGTTCAAACAGTGTAACCTTAACGGTAAGCGATGCAAGTGGAAACTTTAGAACGGTGAATGCAACGGTAACTATTGCAGATACAATTAAGCCTACACTAGCAGTAAATAGCACGGTTAACTTATACTTAAATGCAAGTGGTAATGCAACCTTAACAACAGCCATGGTAAATAATGGAAGTAGTGATAATTGCGGAATCAGCGGATTGAGTTTAAGTAAGACTAACTTTACAGGAGCAGATTTAGGCAACAACTTAGTAAACTTTACTGCAACAGATGGAAGCAGCAATAGCCGCAATACAAGTGTAACAGTGGTGGTAATAGACAGTGTACGACCAATTGCTATAGCTCAAAATGTTACAGCTTACTTAAACGGAACAGGAACAGCAACAGTAACTGCTGCTCAGGTGAACAATGGTTCTACAGATAATGTGGGTACACCAAGTTTAAGTTTGAGTAAAACCAGCTTTAATTGTAATGAACGCGGTGCTAACAATGTAACCTTAACTGTAACCGATGGCAGCGGAAACTTTAGAACAGCCAACGCCATTGTAACAGTACTTGATACGATTCGTCCGCTAGTAAGTGCGCAAAACATTACTACATACATTAACAGCAGTGGAACTGTGAGCATCACAGCTGCTCAAGTAACTGCTAGTTCAAGTGATAATTGCTCTGTAGCGAGTGCTGTATTAAGTAAGTCAACATTTGATTGCAGCAACTTAGGTTCAAACAATGTTAACCTAACTGTAACCGATGGTAGTGGTAATTTTAGAACGGTATCTGCCAATGTAACAGTATTAGATACCATTAGACCAATTGCCTTAATAAGCAATAATTTTAACTTGTATTTAAATGCAAGCGGTACAGCTACTTTAACAACTGCCATGATTAACAATGGTTCATCTGATAATTGTAGCATTGCTAATTTAAGTTTAAGTAAAACCAATTTCACTGGAGCCGATTTAGGCAATAATTCAGTGGTGTTTACGGTAACAGATAATAGCAATAACAACAGGTCGGTTAATGTAAACGTAATAGTAATTGATAGCATGAAACCTATAGCTATTGCACAAAACAGAACGATTTATTTAAATGCCTCGGGTAATGCTAGCATTACTGCCAATGAGGTAAATAATGGTTCATCAGACAATGTTGGTATTACAGGTTTAACGCTGAGTCAGGTTAACTTTACATGTAACAATGTGGGTGCAAATCCAGTTACTTTAACAGTATCTGATGTAAGTGGCAACTTTAGAACAGCCAACGCTATTATTACCGTGCTTGATTCTATAAAGCCAACTGCCAATGCTAATAACTTAACCGTTTACATAAATAGTTTAGGATTTGCAACCATTACAGAGGCAATGGCCAATAACAATTCTTCTGATAATTGCGGAACACCAACTATTAGTCTCTCTAAATCTAGCTTCGATTGCAGTAATTTAGGCATCAATAACTTGGTATTAACCGCAACAGATAGAAATGCAAATACCAGCACGGCTAACTTTACAGTAAATGTGTTAGATACTTTACGTCCAACTACAGTTGTAAATAACAACCTAAACATTTATTTGGATGCGAGTGGAAATGTAAATTTAACCGCAGCACAAGTTGATGCGGGTTCTACAGACAATTGCAGCATTGCTTCTTTAAGTATTAGTAAAACAAGTTTTGCAGGGGTTAACCTTGGCTTAAACACGATTACTTTTACAGCTACTGATGGCAGTGGAAACTTCAGAACAGTAAATGTAAATATCTTTGTAAGGGATACAATGGTTCCATTAATTAGAGCTAAGGATGTAACAGTTTACTTAGGTTCAACCGGTGGTGCAAGTATTAACCCAGCACTTATTGATGATAATTCTACAGACAATGTTGGAATAACTAACAGAAGCTTAAGTAAAACATTCTTTAACTGTAATGAGCTTGGTTCGAACCAAATAATTTACAGCATTAGAGATGCCAGCGGAAATGAATCAAGCACCATATTTACCGTAAATGTGCTAGATACAACCAGACCTAATTTGGTAAGCAGTCCAAAGGATGTTGTAGTTGGTTTCTGTAATGATAGAATTAACTATAACTTGCCAATTGGAACAGACAATTGTGCCAACGTAACTGTTACGCAAATTGCTGGTTTGCCTTCGGGTTCTACGTTTCCTGTTGGGTTAACTGTAAATACATTTGAGTTAAGTGATCCTTCTGGAAACAAAATTACAGCAAGCTTTAGGGTAGTTGTGGTTCCAGAAACAGTAATAGATACCTTCCCTAATTTAGAGTTCTGTTCAGATATCAATTCTTTTGATTTAAGTCAGGGTATACCTAACTTAACATTTAGCGGAACAGGTATCGCAAAAGATAGGGTAACGTTTGATCCTACTATAAGTGGTTCAGGTAATTTTGTTATCACGGCTCAGTTTAGAGATTCTATGGGTTGTGTTAGCACCGGTACCTTCACGGTTACTGTAAACAGAGTACCAGACAAGCCTAGCATAGAGCGCTTATCATCAACACGTTTATCTGCCAATGCTAATTTCGAATTTTACCAATGGTTTAGAAATAACGAGCCAATTGCAGGAGCAACTAATAAAACTTTGGATGTAACACAATCGGGTGTTTATGGATTAGTAGTTAGAAATTCGAAAGGGTGTGTTAATGGTTCGGATCCATTTGCATTGGGTGTATCACTTGGAAACTCAGGTAATATTAAAGATCAAAACATGTTTAATGTATATCCTAATCCTACTAGTTCTAAGTTCTATATTGAGTTAAAAGGCATATACAGCAAAGGAACATCCATAGTAATTTTAGATATGTTAGGAAAGGAGATAAGTAGTTTTGAAGCTATTGCAGAGATTATGGAAGTGGATGCTTTGGCTTATGCACCTGGAACCTATTATGTAAAAGTACAACATGAAGATAGGTTGTTAATTAAACCAATTGTTATTGTTAAGTAATTAGGGGAAACCATTAATGTTAAAAAAAATGAATTCTATTGAAAAATATAGCTTGCTTAGTTTTAGAAATTTAGCAGGTAAAAAGATTGGTTTAGTAATTAGTTTTTTGAGTGTGTTTATCGTTGTGAGGGCCCAAGTGCCCTTGCAACAACCTCAATCAGATGCCTCTAAACATGTATATGAAAATAGGCTTAACAGGTTCTCTTTAGGGTTGCGAATTAGTCATCTATATGATGTAAAATTTAATGCCTACGATTTACTTTCTACTGGTGCAAGTGCCAATGATTTGCATGGTTTAAATGGTTCTAAAACTCAATTTGATATGGGAGCAGGAATTGATGTAAACTACTTTTTTAGTCCGATTTTTAGCATGGATTTTGGATATGAACAAGGCAAAATGACTGGTGCTAATAGAACAGAGTATTATGAGTCAAGTGTTAATTTTTATAGTCTTGGATTTAATGTAAGTCTTAAACGTGGTTTGCGCACCAAGGACTATAAATTTGTACCTTTCGCAAGGGCAAATGTCTCAAGAGCTTCGTATGATTCTGAAAGAAAATTAATTTCAGATGATTTTTCTCTTGGTCCCAAAACAACAGGGTCTGCACTCATGTATGGTTTTGGTTTGGGAGCTCGATATTATTTCAACAAAAATTGGAGCATTTACCTAATGTCTGAGTACAATACCATTGCCACAGATGCGTGGGATGGTTATGATTATGGAAGTGGGAAAGAGCAACTAATTAGATCTTCTGTAGGAATAAAATATGCTTTCGGAAGAAATAAACACGTAGATCAAACCTTAGCATGGCAAGATAATAGGGTAGATCACCTACAAGCTCGTTTGGATGAACAGGTTAGTCAGGCTGTAAAAAGTATAAATGATTCGGTTAATCAAACCTTGGCGTCTTATTTAAATCAACCTGGTTCAAAGGATTCGGATGATGATGGGATTGTAGATAAATTTGATAAATGTCCGGATGTAGCAGGTTTGTTCTCTAATAATGGCTGTCCGCCAGCTGAGATTGTTCAAAAAATGGATGAAAAACAAAGTGCTGTAGATGCTCTGCTTAATAAAGTTAATCAAGATATTAATCCCTCTCTGGCTGAACCTAAAAAAGGAGCAGGGAATGATGATAACCTTGCTTCAACTTTTGGATCAAGCCGATTAAACGATGAGGAAAAATATAGATTAAAGAACGAGCTGTTGGTGGAAATGTTTCCTGTACGTTTCTCGCATAACTCATATCAAATTAATGCAGATGCCTATCAACACCTTAATACGATTGCTGTAATTCTTAGAAATAATGATTCATACAAATTAAAAATTACAGGATATACAGACGGAGTTGGATCGGCAGAATACAACAAAAAACTTGGTCAGCAACGGGCAAATGCGGTATCAGAATACCTCCAGTCTAGAGGCATTTCAACTTCTAGAATAAAAATAATGGCCGCTGGAAAAGACCAACCTCTTGATGATAATTCTTCTAAAATTGGAAAGGCAAATAACAGAAGGGTTGAATTTAAATTAGAATAATAACAATTACTCACTCACTCTATTGTTTAAAGGAGGGTATGATTTTCATAACCCTCCTTTTTTATTTAATTATTCCTTCCCACCTTTTTCTCCCACAAATTGATCGTGTGGGAATTTGAACAACACATTAAATGTAGTAAGTGAGCCATAAATACGTGTGATGTATTGCTGCATGTTTACCTTGTCTTCGTCGCTTAATTTATCATGTGCATTTATGCGTTGCTCCAACACTCTGAGTCTATCTCGGAGCATCACAATTTTATGGAAAAATGCATCAATCGGAATTTCTTTTGCTGCCATGTTTTTATCGCCGGGCTGCAAAAGCATTTTTCCTCCGGTCCATTTGCCTGCCAAACTAACATGTTCTGGTATTTCCGACCAACGTTTTAAAATACCAATTAAGGTACGCTCCATTTCTAGGCTGCTTATTAAATCGTCGGGCGTTTCAACGGCTTCAATAATTTCCATGTGGTGTTCAAACCTATGAACATCTTTTATACCCTCTTCCACAAAACTTATTTGGTAATGCAGGCCTTTACTGTTTACCACAACACCCAATCCATAATCGGAGTGTTTTACTCTACTTCCTATTCCTAAATTATCTGCGTTTGTCATGTTTAAAATTGATTTTATGGAGCCAAAAATATTTTTTTTATTGTTAATTTGTCCAAAATTCTAAAAATGATTTTATCTGATAAGCGTATACTAGAAGAAATGGAATTGGGAAACATTCTTATTGAGCCATTTAAAAAAGAATGTTTGGGCACTAATAGTTATGATGTGCATTTGGGCCGACACTTAGCTACCTATAAAGATAGAGTGTTAGATGCTCGCGAGCATAATAAGATTGATACGTTTGAAATTCCAGCTGAAGGATTTGTTCTGCAGCCCAATACGCTTTATTTGGGTGTTACGGCAGAATATACCGAAACGCATAAGCACGTTCCGTTTTTAGAGGGAAAGAGTAGCACAGGCCGATTAGGTATCGATATTCATGCCACCGCTGGTAAAGGTGATGTGGGCTTTTGTAATACCTGGACACTAGAAATTTCTTGCGCGCAGCCTGTTCGTATTTATGCGGGTATGCCTATCGGACAGCTAATTTATTTTGCTGTAGAAGGCGAAATTGAAGTAATGTATAATGCTAAAAAATCGGCCAAATACAATAAACGGGGTGTAAAACCTGTTGAAAGCATGATGTGGAAGAATAAGTTTTAATGACCCTATATGAAAACAAAATCTAGCCTCTGTTTATTTGTTCTTTTTCTTTTCGGTTTGAACCCATTATTGGCTCAAACCAAATATACCATTAGCGGATTTGTAAAGGAATTAGGTAGTGAGGAAACGCTTATTGGAGCTAGTGTGGCTGTTCCTAAATTAGGCATCGGAACGGTAACAAATGCTTACGGATTTTATTCGTTAACCTTGCCTGTAGGCAGTCATGAAATGCTGGTATCTTACGTTGGGTTCAAGCCGAAAGCTTTTGTTTTGAACTTAGATAAGAATATTCAAAATAATATTGAACTACAAACGGATATTGAGCTGAAAGAGGTAGTGGTAAATGCGGCTAAACAAACTACTCGTTTTGCTGAGCAAACTCAAATGAGCGTGATAGAAATTCCGGTTTCTCAGATAAAGGATATTCCTGCTCTTTTGGGCGAAAAAGATGTGTTAAAGGTAATTCAATTATTGCCCGGTGTGCAAAAGGGAAGTGAGGGTAATTCGGGTATTTATGTAAGGGGTGGCGGACCAGATCAAAATCTTATCATACTCGATGATGCTACTGTTTACAATGCTTTTCATTTGTTCGGTTTCTTTAGCTTGTTTAATGGCGATGCTTTAAAAAGTGTGGAGTTAACCAAAGGTGGCTTTCCTGCAAGGTACGGCGGACGATTATCTTCGGTTATAGATATGCGCATGAAAGAAGGCAATAAGGAGAGGTTTAAAGGCGAGGCCGGAATCGGAATTTTATCGTCGAGGTTAACCTTAGAAGGTCCGTTAATCAAGGGGAAATCTTCGTTTTTGGTGTCTGGTAGAAGAACCTATTTTGATGTCTTGTCTCGACCTTTACAATCAGAGGAATCTAGGGGTGGTTATTATTTTTATGATTTAAATTTAAAAGCTAATTACGATATCAACGATAAAAATAAAATCTATTTAAGTGGTTATTTTGGTAGGGATAAGTTTTATTTTAGTTCTAAATACGATGGCTCAGAATCGGGAGGTTCTCTCTCATGGGGTAACGCCACCGGTACTCTTAGATGGAATCAAATTATCAGTCCAAAATTGTTTTCTAATGCCTCATTTATTGTTAGCAATTATCAATTTAGGCTGAGCCAAACTGCCTCTTATCAAGGGAGTAAGTTTTTGTTAGAATATAGTTCTGGCATTCGTGATTATTCACTAAAATATGATTTTGATTATCGTCCAAATGCCAACCATACGTTAAAGTTCGGTGCTCAAATAATCAGTCATAATTTTACTCCCTCTGCCTATGTGCTCTCCGATTCTCAAATAGGCTTAACCGAAAAAAATAAGCAAAGTATTCATGCTTGGGAAAACGCTTTATATGCTGAGGATGATATAAAGGTAGGAGCCCGATTAAAACTAAATCCGGGTTTAAGGATTTCACATTTCAACGTACGCAATCAAAATTATGTGAATTTAGAGCCTCGGATCAATACAGCCTATAAAATTAAAAATGACTTGGCTATAAAAGCTTCTTATGCCATGATGAACCAATACATTCATTTACTTTCTAATACAGGTATTGGTTTGCCAACCGATTTGTGGGTGCCTTCTACAGATTATGTGAAGCCGCAAAATTCTTGGCAATTGGCAGCAGGTATTGTAAAAGATTTTCTTAACAAGGGTTTTAGTATTAGCCTAGAAGGATATTATAAAGAATCTGGAAACATAATTACTTATAAAGAAGGCGCCAGTTTTTTTGATTATGATCCTTCGCAAGCAAGCGCCGGAAACGCTACTTCTTGGGAGAATAATCTAACTTTTGGAAGGGCAAAAAGTTACGGTGCTGAGTTCTTCTTGCAAAAGAAACAGGGTAGCTTTACTGGTTGGATTGGCTATACTTTATCGTGGACAAAAATGCGATTTGATGAGGTGAATTTTGGCAAAGAGTTCTTTGCTAGATACGATAGGCGTCATGATATCAGTATCGTTGGTATGTACGAGTTGAGAAAGGAAAAAAATGGCAAAAGAGGAATTAAGCTTTCTACCACCTGGGTTTATGGAACAGGAAACGCCATAACCTTGCCTTTGTCTAATTATATTGGTCCCCGACATAGAACTTCTATGGGAGGATTTTCTTTTTGGGATGGAACTGTATCTGAGTATACCGACAGAAATGCGTTTAGAATGGCTGCTTATCATCGTTTAGATTTAGGCTTGCAGTTTCAAAAACAATTGAAACATTATCATAGTACCATTGAGATTAGTGTATACAATTTGTATAATAGGTATAATCCTTTCTTCTATTATATAGACACGCCTCAAGGTAGCACTATTCCTAAGCTAATGCAGATTACTTTATTTCCAATTATTCCATCTATTTCTTACAATGTTAAATTTTAAGTCATGAAGAAAGTATTCTATTTCATAGTATCATTGGCTTTTCTTTCATGCGAAAAGGAAGCGGATGTTAAGGTTCCGGCAACCAATCCTAAATTAGTATTGTTTTCATTCTTATCTAATGAAAATGCTCAACAAACAGCATTCGTTAGCTGGTCGGCACCTGTTATTGGTAGTAATCAAGAATTAAAAATAGAGCCCAATGCAAACGTGTATTTAGTAGACGAATCTGGGGTTAAAGTAAGCTTTGCATTTAATCAAATAATGAGTTTTTATGTATCTCCCATGAATGCCATTTCTATAGAGCCAGGAAAAACCTATACAGTAGTTGCGGTATTAGGTAAAGATTCTGTTTGGGGTACCACCAAGATTCCTTTGCAGGCTGTTAAAATAGATGAGTATGGCATGAGCAAAGTGCCATCTCCTTTTGAGGGAGAAGAGAAACGCAGGTTTACTTGTAAGTGGACAGACATTGTCAACCAAGAAAATTATTATAGAATTACGCTTGATCCAAAGCTCGATTTTCCTACAGATGGTTTAGATGAAATGTATAATGGGTTTTATTCTGATAGGCAAAAAGATGGGGAAACTTTCGCTACGAGTTTTGAAATTAATACCTATAATCCTCCTGGAAGTCAATCAAAATATACTCTCAATTTATTAACCTGTGATTATCCATATTACGAATACCATCGAAGAAGAGTTAATTATTTTGGCGATGACCCCTTCAGCGAGCCATCGCCTATGTATACCAATGTTAAAGGTGGTTTGGGTGTAGTTGGAAGTTACCTAAAATCTAGTGTGGTTATAAACGATTAATATTCAGTTCTGATTTATTTTTTTTCTATTTTGCAGCATGAATAAAACAAGATACTTTTTACTCTATTTACTGCTTTTTCCAGTAATTCTCGTAGCTCAAAATATAGATGAGGCTTGGCTCAAACAGAATTATACCAAAACAGAAACTTATATTCCCATGCGAGATGGAATAAAGTTACACACCACCATTTATGCGCCTAAAGACGAATCTAAAAAACATCCAATCTTGCTGAACCGAACTCCTTATTCGAGCGCGCCTTATGGTAAAGATAAGTTTTCATACAGGCTGTATGGCACGTATTGGAAGGAATACATTAAAGAAAATTACATTATCGTTATACAAGATGTGCGTGGTAAATGGATGAGCGAAGGCGAGTTCGTAGATGTGCGTCCGTTTATTGCTAACAAGAAATCTAAACAAGATATAGATGAGGCAAGCGATACTTACGATGCGGTTGATTGGCTTGTTAAGAATGTAAAAGCAAACAATAAAAAAGTAGGTGTTTTTGGTATTTCATACCCAGGTTTTTATGCAACTATGGCTGCTCTTAGCAATCATCCGGCTGTTAAGGCAGTTAGTCCGCAAGCACCGGTTACCGATTGGTTTATGGGCGACGATTTTCACCACAATGGTGCTTTTATGTTGCAAGATGCATTTAGTTTTTACAGTGGTTTTGGCTTACCTCGACCACAGCCAACAACCGTTGGTGCGCGCTCTAACATTAAATTTACTACTCAAGATAGCTACAAGTTTTATTTGGAAACAGGTGCCATACAAAACTTTACTAAGTTAATGGGCGATAGCATAAAATTCTGGAACGATTTGGTTCGGCACCCTAATTACGATGATTGGTGGAAAGCCCGCGATGCCCGCAGGGCCTGCTATAATATAAAGCCTGCCATGTTGGTGGTGGGTGGCTTGTTTGATGCGGAAGATTGCTTTGGTGCCTGGCGTTTATACGAGTCTATCGAGAAACAAAATCCTAAAACCGATAATAAAATTGTAATGGGACCATGGTTTCATGGCGGTTGGTCGCGCAGTGATGGCTCTTATTTGGGTAATGTTCGCTTTGGTTCAAACACGTCTTTGTATTACCAAGAAAAGATAGAAATTCCTTTCTTCCAATATCATTTAAATGGTGTTGGTTCAGCCCAACATATTGCAGAGGCAACGGTGTTTTTTACAGGCGAAAATACTTGGAAACAACTAGCGTCTTGGCCTCCAAAAGAAATGCTAAAGAAGGATTTTTTCTTGACCCAAAATGGAGGTATCAGCGTGGCAAAACAGGATGTTGTGAACTCGTTTAGTCAGTATACCAGCGACCCGCGCAAGCCTGTGCCTTATGTGGCTGAGGTGCCTACCAATAGAACAAGAGAGTACATGACCGACGATCAAAGATTTGCGGCTCGTAGGCCGGATGTGCTAGTGTTTTCGAGCGATGTGTTAACAGAAGATATGACATTAGCAGGAACGGTAACCGCCGATTTGCAAGTGGCATTGTCGAGCACAGATGCAGATTTTGTGGTGAAGATTATTGATGTTTTTCCAGATGGATTTTCGTATGATACTGCTGTATTTGGGCAAGGAAATGGCAAGGGATATTTAATGGATGGCTATCAAATGTTGGTGCGTGGAGAGGTTATGCGCGGTAGGTTCAGAAATAGTTTTGAAACGCCTGAAGCATTTGAGCCAAACAAAGTAACTCAGGTGAAATTTGATTTGCCAGATGTGGCGCACACATTTAAAAAGGGGCACCGATTTATGATACAAATTCAGAGTACTTGGTTTCCGTTAGTAGATAGAAATCCGCAGCAATTTGTAGATACGTATCATTGTACTGATAGCGATTTTAAGAGCTGCGAAATAAAGATCTACCACGATGCTAGCCGACCAAGTAAAGTGGTTTTGTCGGTTTTAAATGGAAAGTAAAAAATAAAGAAGCTGCTATAATTTAGCAGCTTCTTCTTGTAATTTTTTTACATCAATAGGCACTACGCCTACTTCTTCGCAGACTAGGCCGCCTGCTAAATTACTTAATAAAGCGGTTTCTTTATTGCTTGCGCCAAGTGCTACGCATAAAGATGCAACCGAAATTACGCTATCACCAGCGCCGCTTACATCGGCAATTTTTCTGAGGTGCGCAGGGAAATATTCAAAGGTGTTTCCATCGCTTATCATTACGCCTCGCTCACTCATGGTAAGCAAAATATTTTGTATGTTTAATTGCTGCAATAATTCTTTTATGGCAGATTCAAATGCATGCTTATCACTTGGGTCGGCCACAATTTGAAAGCCTTCTTTTAGCTCTTTTAAATTGGGTTTAAACAAATCTACATGTTTGTAATGTAAGAAGTTTCTACGCTTTGGATCAACCACTACTTTTTTGCCCAAATGATGCGCTTTAGCCACAATTTGTTCTATAAGCGAAGGCGAAATAACCCCTTTATCATAATCTTCAAAAAGCACCACATCTGCGGCAGGTAGCAAGTCGTTTATAATGCGCTGAGCCAACACATACGTATCGTAATCGCTCAATACATCTGTTTGCTCGTTATCTATTCGAATCATCTGATGATTTTGAGCTATAACGCGCGTTTTAGTGGTGGTTTTTCTATCGTTAGACTGCACAATTCCAGCACAAGAAATATCTGCTTTTTCTAATAATTGAAGTAAATCATTTCCTTCTAGGTCTGAACCAACCACCGAACATAGAATTGGCTTAGCGCCCAAAGCCACTAGGTTTAACGCCACATTTGCGGCACCACCTAAACGGTAATCTTTTTGTTGAACCGCCACCACTGGTACGGGAGCTTCTGGCGAAATTCTTTCTACATGACCAATAAGGTAAGCGTCTATCATTACATCACCCACCACCAACACGCGCAAACCTTCAAATTTTTTTATAATGTCTTCCATTGTTTACTATCCATTTTTACGACCAAATGTCGATAATGTTTATCTATTGCAATATTGATTATTTAAATCAAATTTCAATGTAATTTCTCCAATGCAACTTTTAATCTTATCACTGCTTGAGCCAATTTTTCGTCAGATGCAGCATAGCTTATTCGCAAACAATTTGGGTTTCCGAAAGCCTCGCCTGTTACCAGCGAAACATGGGCTTCGTTTAATAAATACAAGCATAAATCGGTGGCGGTTTCTATGATGTTGTCACCATGTTTTTTGCCAAAGAAATAGGAGATATCTGGAAAGAAATAAAAGGCTCCTGTGGGTTTATTGCAAATCATTCCTTGTATCTCTCCCAATCCTTTTTGAAGCAATTCTTTCCTTCTTTTAAAGGCTTCTGTCATCAATTTGCATGGCTCTCGGCTGCCTGTTAGCGCGGCAACAGCGGCCTTTTGGGTAATGCCGCTGGTGGCACTTGTAAACTGTGCCTGGATTTTTTCGCAAGCCTGAGCAATGGCCAATGGTGCGGCTAAATAACCTAATCTCCAGCCCGTCATGGCAAAGCCCTTGGATAAGCCATTTATCGTTACGGTCTGATCCAACATGCCATCGAGCGCTCCGATGCTATGGTGTTTGCCTTCAAAGTTTATGTACTCATAAATTTCATCCGAAATAACCATTATCTGAGGATGTTTTTTAAATACTTCACTTAACGATTTAAGTTCTTCCAAACTGTAAACAGAGCCAGTTGGATTGCATGGCGATGAGAACATAAAGGCTTTGGTTCTATCTGTAATGGCTGCTGCTAATTGGTCTGCTGTAATTTTATAATCTTGGGATAAGGGTGCGTCTATAAACACTGGAACACCACCTACCAACCTCACCATCTCAGAATAACTTACCCAATAAGGTGTTGGAATTATCACTTCGTCGCCTTCATTCACTAGAGCCATTATAACATTCATAAGTGCATGTTTGGCGCCTGTAGACACTACAATCTGATTAGCTTCGTACGCTAAGTTATTTTCTGATTTTAGCTTGTGCGAAATAGCTTCGCGCAAATCTGGAATACCTGCAACGGGAGTATAATAACTAAAGTTATTTTGGATAGCAGCTATAGCCGCATCTTTTATATGTTGGGGCGTTTCAAAATCGGGTTCACCCAAACTTAAACTAATTACATCTATTCCCTGTGCCATTAATTCCCTGGCTTTTTTTGCCATAGCAATGGTTTGTGGCTCGTTTATTTGGTTAACGCGGTGTGCAATTATATTCATGTAGTATTTCTTAGCGTGGCGAATATAGTTGAAACCCAGATTATGCATTAGAAAAAATTAATGTTTTTTTGGTTGACTGCGAAATAAATGACGTTAAGCCATTAAGGTTTATCGCCAGAATGAGAAATAACCTTGATGGCTAAATTTATTATAGTTTATCTAACAATGCGGCTATTTTCTTCTTATCCAAAGTCTGGTCTGAGGCATATACAATCTCATTGTTAATGATTAAATAGTTTGTTTGAATTGCTAAGGTATCATTTTTTTCAAAACCAAAAACTTCCTTTTTCAATTTCTTTAACGATTTCACTTCATTATGGGTCTTTA
>JAKRSG010000172.1 GCA_022402405.1 Bacteroidia bacterium
AGATACCAGCCGATGGTCGGTTATAAGTTACTTTAACACCATTCCACCGCCTGCCATTGGAGTTCCAGCTTTGGTTTCTCCGGCTCAAGCCGCAAAAAACATTCCTTTAACGCCACTTTTATTAAGCTGGAATTTTTCTGCTAATGCCTTGAGTTTTGACATAGAAATATCTACCACCGAAGATTTTAGTAATATTGTTGCCAGCGGAAATGCTCAAGGAAACGCATCACAGTTCTCTGGTATGCAAGCCAAAACTCGCTATTATTGGCGCGTGAGAGGTAGAAACGGTAACTTCACCAGTGCTTGGGCCACTCGTTGGTTCGAAACGGCGCCACCAACCTCAATAGAGGAAGTAAACATCTCTCAAACTCTAGTTTTTCCTAACCCCGCTACTTCTTTTATTTCGGTTCGAACCAAAGGCCAATTTGCAGTGGAGGTGCGCGACATAAACGGACGTATGGTTTTTGAACAAACTTTCGTATCAGATGAAGTTGATCTTCAAACAGAATCTTGGAAAGCCGGCTTGTATGTGGTTCGTATAATTAAACCAGAAGGCCAATCCATTCATAAGGTTTGGGTTCAGCCATAAGTAACCCAACACTTTTTTGTAGGATATTTCTACAGATTGTTGTGGTGTTTTTAATAGACCTAATTTTCCTTTAAGTTTTAGATGCCTGATAATTAATTTTTTAGTTATCAGGCTTTTTTTGGCATCATCCTTTCATATGGTAAAGTGTAAATCGATACAAAACATTAAACCTTAAAAGTATGAAAAATTTAATTTTAGCAGCTATGTTATTTTCAGGAATCAGCGTATTTGGAGCTCAAACTGAAACAAGAGAGTTTGTAGGCCTTCCTCAAGACACTACTGCCAAAACACAGCCAGTAGTAGCAAGTGAAACAGCTATTAAATTAGAAGAATTGCCAGAAAAAGTAAAAGCGGCTATCGCTGCTCCAGCTATGGCAGAATGGAAAGCTAACTCTGCTTTCTTAGTTAAAACAGGTGATAAACTTCATTATAAAATTGAATTAATGAAGGGTGCAGAAAAGAAAATTGTTAACTTAAATGCTGAGGGAGCAGCTTTATAGTTAATTATTTGTTTGTTTTCATAAAATGGCCGGTGTTTTTACACCGGCTTTTTTGTGTTTATGCATTTTTTTCTTTACTTTGAGAGTTGATATGAATAAACGTTTGTTAATAGTAGATGATGATGTGGCTTTTTGCCAACTGCTAGCTACCTTTCTTAGTAAAAATGGCTTTGAAGTGGAAACAGCGCATCATGTTTACGAAGCAAAGAATAAATTATCTCAGGTTCATTTTCAGTTTTTGTTGTTAGATTATCGTTTACCAGATGGTAACGGACTAGAAGTTTTAACCGCCGCAAAGGCTCTATATTCGGAGGTGTTGGCTATTGTTATGACAAGCTTTAATGATATTAGAACCGCTGTTAAAGCTATTCAGTTAGGAGCTAAAAATTATATTATTAAGCCTATCAATCCAGATGAGCTTTTAATGCAATTAAGTGTAGATGAAATTCCTGGTAAAAAGGTACTGCAAACAAACATCGTTTCTACTCAATTTGTTCAAGGTAAAAGTGCGCTTTCGGTAAAATTACATGAACAAATAAAATTAATTGCTAATACAGAATTATCTGTAATTATTGAAGGCGAAAGTGGTACTGGTAAGGAAAATATTGCTCGACAAATTCATCAATATAGTTCTAGAGCAAATAAAACTTTTATGGCCGTAGATTGCGGAACTTTGTCGGAAAACCTCGCTGGAAGCGAACTTTTTGGTCATGTAAAGGGTGCATTTACAGGAGCCATACAAGCCAAAAAAGGAAAATTAGAAGAGGCAAATGGGGGAACCATTTTTCTAGATGAAATTGGAAACTTAAGTTACGATGTGCAAATAAAATTACTTCGTGTAATTCAAGAACGAGTCATGACTCCTATAGGCGGAAATAAGGAAGTTAATCTAGATATTCGAATCATTGCCGCCACAAACGACGATTTAAAACAAAGCATAAAAAAAGGCAGTTTTCGAGAAGATTTATATCACCGTTTAAATGAATTTAAAATTGAAGTGCCGCCTTTGCGCCAAAGAAAGGAAGATTTTATGGAGTTTGTAGATTATTTTCTTCACGACTCAAACACCTTAA
>JAKRSG010000173.1 GCA_022402405.1 Bacteroidia bacterium
CCATATCCACCACCAACAAAAAATTGGTTCAGCCACCTACGTTCGCTTATAGTTAGGGTTCTAAAATATTCGTAATTTATAGGCTGCCACTCGGCATGTGCTATTAAAACTGATAGGATTTCTTGCTGGGCAAAAACTAATGGTCCGTATGTGTGTGTTACCTGTTTTTGATTAGCTGAAAGGTTCCTACTAAAGTAAATATAATTGGCGCCCACACCTAAAATGGTGTGCGGCAAAACCCTGTAGCCAACCATTGGCTGAGCCATAACAAAGGTGCCAAAATTACTAAAAGATAGGCCAGCATTGCCTCCGTATACCATTTTGTCTGGATCAAATCCTTTATTTTTGTTTTCGTATGCCTTAAGTTGTTCGCGCTTTTTAGCCTCATCCTCATCTAGCTGTTGTAGCTTTCTTTGTGCCATAGCAGGGATGCTTAAAATACAGAAACTGAATAATATTATGGATAGTTTTTTCATGCTGGGCAAAAATAAAATAAATTAATGGATAAAATTCGCTAAAGGTTTTATTAATTCGCACTGCTTTTAACGCAAATACCATGACTAAAGTACACAATTTTTCGGCCGGACCGGCAATTTTACCGCAATCGGCCATTGATGCGAGCATTGAAGCTCTTAAAAATTTTTCTGGAACAAACT
The DNA here is from genome assembly GCA_022402405.1 of Bacteroidia bacterium. GTDB lineage: Bacteria > Bacteroidota > Bacteroidia > UKL13-3 > UKL13-3 > B1. Next base: position 657 of record JAKRSG010000173.1, read on the forward strand.
TGTCTTTAATAGAGGTTTCGCACCGAAGTAAGGAATATGAAGCCGTTGTGGCCGAGGCTGTGCAGTTAGTGAAAGATATTTTAAACTTGAGTTCTGAGTACGAAGTAGTTTTTCTTCAGGGAGGAGCAAGTTTGCAATTTGATATGATTCCGATGAACTTTTTAGGTTCAGGCCAAACTGCAGCTTATGTTAATACTGGCGTTTGGGCAGGTAGAGCCATTAAAGAAGCAAAAATGTTTGGTTCAGTAAATGTATTAGCCAGCAGCGAAGATAAAAACTTTAGCTATATCCCTAAAGATTACACTATTCCTGGTGATGCTGCTTACTACCACTGTACCAGCAACAATACTATTTACGGAACAGAAATGTTCGAGTTTCCTAAATCGCCAGTGCCTTTAATTTGCGATATGAGCTCTGATATTTTTAGCAGACCTTTTGATGCATCTCAATTTGATATGATTTATGCCGGTGCTCAGAAAAATATGGGTCCTGCCGGTACTACTTTGGTTATTATTAAAAAATCATTGTTAGAAAAAGCTAACGAAAAAGTTCCAACTATGCTAAATTATAAAGTGCATATTGAAAACGGAAGTATGTATAACACACCTAGTGTGTTTGCTATATTTGTTTGTATGCATACCTTACGTTGGATTAAATCTATTGGCTTAGAAGCTATGGAAGTAAGAAACAAAGCCAAAGCAGATTTATTGTACGCAGAAATCGATAGAAATCCATTGTTTGTTGGAACCGTAGCAACAGAAGACAGAAGTAGAATGAATGTAAATTTTGTTTTGAAAGACAAAAACTTAGAATCAGATTTCTTGAAATTCTGCGAATCTCGTAACCTTAGCGGATTAAAAGGTCATAGATCTGTGGGTGGTTTAAGAGCTTCTTTATATAATGCTCTTGAATTAGAAAGTGTGCAAGCATTAGTAAATGCTATGCAAGATTTTGAAAAAGCAAACGCATAATTTTTATAATAAAAATGATAAGAATATTAGCCAACGATGGTATTGATGCCAGCGGTAAAGCACAGTTAGAAGCAGCCGGTTTTGAAGTAGTAACCGAAAAAGTAGCTCAAGAAAATTTAGCTACAGAACTACAAAAGTTTGATGCCATTTTAGTGCGTTCGGCAACCAAAGTTCGCAAAGATTTAATAGAAGCTTGTCCAAACCTAAAACTCATAGGTAGAGGTGGAGTTGGTATGGATAATATAGATGTAGAATATGCAAAACAAAAAGGCATTAAAGTAATCAATACTCCTGCTTCTTCTTCTATAAGCGTGGCCGAGTTAGTGTTTGCTCATTTGTTCTCTGGCATTCGCTTCTTGCAACATACCAACAGAATTATGCCTACAGAAGGTAATACTCGTTTTGCTGAGTTAAAGAAAACTGCTTCAAACGCCATAGAACTTCAAGGTAAAACCATGGGTATTTATGGATTTGGTAGAATTGGTCAGGAAGTAGCCAAAATAGCTGTTGGTATGGGAATGAAAGTGCTAGCATTCGACCCATACGTATCGGCCGTAGACTTAGTGCTGAACCTACCTATGCTGGGTTCTAACTCTCGTGTGAAAGTGACTATAAACACCGTTAGCGAGCAGTCTGTAATTGCACAAAGTGATTTTATTACCTTTCATATTCCGTTTAACGAAGGAGATAAAGCACCTATTGATGCCGAAAAAATGGCTAAAATGAAAAAGGGTGTAGGATTGGTAAATTGCTCTAGAGGTGGCGTTATAAGCGAAGCAGATTTATTGGCAGCATTAGAAAGCGGACATGTTTCGTTTGCTGGTTTAGATGTATTCGAAAAAGAACCTCCAGTTAACATGGCTATTTTACAGCATCCGCATGTTTCGTTAAGTCCGCACGTGGGTGGAAGCACCAAAGAAGCTCAAAACAGAATTAGTTTAGAGTTAGCAGAGAAGGTTATCGAGTTTTTTAGTAATTAATTGGTTCAACCCAAATTAAATGGCAAAAGTGAAACCGTTTGCTGCGCTTAGGCCGGCAAAAGATAAAGCAGGAGAGGTGAGTGCCACCCCATACGATGGCGCTTCTAAAGACCAAGCTTGGGTAGAAATGCGTAATAATCCTATTTCGTATTTACACGTGGTTAAGCCTCATCTTCATTTTAAAGGAGAAAAGAAAAATCCAGAAAAGCATTTTCCTTCTGGATTAGAATTTCTGCATAAGCTAATAGAACAAGGGCATTTGGTTAAGGACCCTAAACCTGCTTATTATATTTACCGTTTAATTAAGGGACATCAAGCGTATGCCGGTATAATGGCTATGGCAAGTGTGGATGATTATAATAACAACAATATTCTAAAACACGAAAATACGCTAACCGAAAAGCAGAATGAAATTGCTGAGCATATTAGGTTTTACAACAATTTGGGTAACCCTGTTCTCTTAACATACCCTGATGATGAATCGATAGATTTACTCATAAATCAATATATTCTTCGTCATGTACCCGAGTATAATTTTATAAGCTCGGATCAGGTAAAACACAATATGTGGGTGGTAACAGAAGAAAAAGATGTTGCCTTAATTGAATCTAGGTTTGAAGCCATCTCTAAATTATACATTGCCGATGGTCACCACCGCTCTGCCGGTTCTGCCGCATTCTGCGCCATGAAACGTAAAGAGAATCCTGATTATACTGGCGATGAAACATTTAATTATTTTCCTGTTTGTTTAATACCTTTTAGCAAGTTAAGTATATACGAATACCATAGGTTGGTAAAAGATAAAGCTACGGTAAATAATCCCAACTTTTTAGAGGAGATAAAGAAGTACTTTCATAAGATTCCAAGCGGACATTTACCGGTTCAGCCATTAAATAAAAAAGAGTTTGGCTTGTACTTTCAAGGTAAGGCATTTTTATTACAATTAAAGCCAGAGTGGGAAGCTACATTGGATGGTACTTTAGCTCATTTAGATGTAAGTATCGTAGAAGAATTTATACTTAAAAGAGTATTTAATATTACTGATAGTAAAACAGATGCCCGCTTAAGTTTTATGGATGGCGGCAAGGGAATTGGTCATTTGCAAGAAGCAGTAGATAGAGGTGATTATGATGTGGCAATATCGCTTTACCCAACAAGCATGGAAGAGGTTAAAAAGGTAGCAGATGAGAATCTTATTATGCCGCCAAAATCTACTTGGATTGAACCAAAAATTCGCACCGGTTTAATCATATTAGACCATGGATAATTTAACAAGTAAAGAAGAAAAATTACAGGCTTTTTCGCGCTTGCTCGACATAATGGACGAGCTGCGCGAAAAATGTCCCTGGGATAAAAAGCAAACACTAGAAAGCCTCAGGCATCTAACTATTGAAGAGACATTTGAGTTGGCAGATGCCATTATTAAAAACGACCTCAAAGAACTCGAAAAAGAACTAGGCGATGTGTTATTGCACATCGTTTTTTACGCTCGCATCACGAGTGAAATAGGTAAGTTTGATATCAGTCATGTAATACATACCCTATGCGAAAAACTCATCGTTAGGCATCCGCATATATACGGAAATGTAGAGGCAAATACCGAAGAACAAGTAAAAGAAAACTGGGAGCAAATTAAGCTCAAGGAAGGCAACAAATCTGTGTTAAGTGGCGTATCTAAAGGAGCGCCATCTTTGGTTAAAGCATATCGCATGCAAGAAAAGGCTGCACAAGTGGGTTTTGATTGGGAAACAGGCGAACAAGTATGGGCCAAAGTGCAAGAAGAATTGCAAGAGTTTAAAGAAGAGTTGGCTCAGACAGAAAATAAAGAAAAGATGGAACACGAGTTTGGAGATTTATTATTCTCACTCGTAAATGTGGCCAGAAAACACGGTCTGAACCCAGACGACGCGCTAGAATATACGAATCAAAAATTCATCAAACGATTCACCTTCATCGAAGAACGCGCCAAAAGCCTTGGCAAATCCCTTAAAGACATGAGCCTCGACGAAATGGATGCCATTTGGAATGAGGCGAAGGGGCAATAACAAAATTGTCAAATCTATTGTTGAAAAACAAACTTTTGCCTTCGTATATTTGTTACCAAAATTATGGTACACAAAATAACTGATGAAAACTTTGCAGCCGAGTTGGCGGGCAATGAAAATGTGGTAATAAAATTTTATGCCGATTGGTGCGGCAGTTGTCGTTTGTTTGCACCTAAATTTACTAGGTTAAGCAATTCTGAAACCTATCAAAATATTAAGTTTTTAGAGATAAATGCCGAGGAAAATCCAGAGGCTAGAAAGGCTGCAAACGTTAATAATTTGCCTTATTTCGCTACGTTTAAAAACGGACAATTGGTTCAAGGCGAAACCACATCTAAAGAAGAATTTTTGGTGAAAATGTTAGAGCAGTTAAGCGCTTAATACCATGAAATTACCTGTCATAAAAACACTTGCCGAAACCAAAACCTTAGCAGAGTTAAGAGCTGCCGAGGAATTATTGTGCAATGAGCAGCCTTTGCCTTTTGAGGTTGGAGGCGATGATGAGGGCGAGCAATTAACGCATATTTTGGGCGCTATCGACATTTTAGAGCGTGTAGAAAATGAGAAAATCGACCTAAAAACCGCTACCAGAGCGTTTTTTGAGCGTGTAAGAAACTCAATTTCATAGTATTATAAATGTTGAAAGAAATATAATCAAAAAACATGCATAATAGGGGTAAAAATCTATTTTTGCGTGCTTATCAAAAATCTAAATTATGTCAACATCTGTAGATTATTTCGCCATATTCATGCAATTTTTAGTTGCCATTGGATTTGTGGTTGTATCGATGGTAGTTTCGCATTGGGCGGGTCCTAAACGCAAAACTTCTGATAAACTAGAAAACTTTGAGTGTGGTATTGATGCCGTTGGAAACGCTCGTATGCCGTTTTCTATTCGTTACTTTATGACAGCCATTTTGTTTGTGATGTTTGATGTGGAAGTGGTTTTTATGTACCCTTGGGCCGTTAACTTCCGTCAACTAGGTATGTTGGGCATGGTAGAAATGCTGTTGTTTGCTAGTTTATTATTATTAGGTTACGTGTATATCCTGAAAAAAGGAGCATTAAAATGGGAGTAATCCTGCTATAAAATTAGATTAATATGTCGAGTATTAAAATTACAGAAGCACCTCCCGGCCTAGAAGGTCAGGGCTTTTTTGCCACTAGCTTAGACAAGGCGGTTGGTTTGGCTCGCGCCAATTCAATCTGGCCTCTTCCTTTCGCTACTTCTTGTTGCGGAATTGAGTTTATGGCCACCATGGCATCCAATTACGATTTAGCCAGATTTGGTTCAGAACGTATTTCTTTTTCTCCTCGCCAAGCCGATTTACTCATGGTAATGGGAACAATCTCCAAAAAAATGGGTCCAGTTCTTCGTCAGGTTTACCTACAAATGGCTGAACCAAGATGGGTTATAGCGGTAGGTGCTTGCGCATCGAGTGGTGGTATTTTTGATACTTACTCTGTTTTGCAGGGTGTAGACAAAGTGCTTCCGGTTGATGTTTACGTACCAGGTTGTCCACCACGTCCAGAACAAATTATCGATGGAGTTATGAAAATTCAAGAATTGGTTAAAAATGAATCTTTAGACCGCAGAAATTCTGCCGAGTATAAAGCATTAATGGCAAGTTACGGAATACAATAATGAGCGAAATTAATAATGCATACTTGCTAAAAGAACTGCAAGAACAATTTGCAGCTGATATATTATCGGTAGAGGAACCTTATGGAATGCTCACTATTGAGTTGTCTAAAAACCAAATCGTTTCTTGCTTAACATATTTATATGAGCACCCTCAATTGAAGATGCAGTTTTTAACCGATCTTTGTGGTGTTCATTATCCTGATCAAAAAGGAAGAGAATTAGGTGTGGTTTATCACTTGCACAGTTTTATCAATAACTTGAGAATTCGTATCAAGTGTTTTATGTCGGCAGAGAATCCAGAAATAGATAGTATTACTCCAGTTTTTGCTGCTGCTAATTGGCAAGAAAGAGAAACGTTTGACTTTTACGGCATTCATTTTTCGGGTCACCCAAATTTAAAGCGTATTCTAAATGTGGATGAAATGGATTATTTCCCAATGAGAAAAGAATATCCGCTAGAAGACCAAACAAGAACAGACAAAGACGATACATATTTTGGAAGGTAAGCACATGGAAAATACGTTAGGAAATTACGACCATAAATCTGAATATACCACGTTAAACCTGGGGCCAACGCACCCTGCAACACATGGTATTTTCCAAAATATTCTTACCATGGATGGTGAGATTATTGTAGATACAGAGCAAACTTGTGGGTATATACACAGAGCATTCGAAAAGATTGCTGAGCATCGTCCGTTTTATCAAGTTACACCGCTTACAGATCGTTTAAATTATTGTTCATCTCCTATTAATAATATGGGATGGCACATGACGGTTGAAAAGCTTCTTGGGGTTCAAACTCCTAAGAGAGTAGATTACATGCGTGTTATCATTATGGAGCTTGCGCGTATATCCGACCATCTGGTTTGTAACTCTGTAATTGGGGTTGACGTAGGAGCATTAACGGGCTTTACATACGTTTTCCAATGGAGAGAGCGTGTTTATGATATTTTTGAAGAAATATGTGGGGCTCGTTTAACCACTAATATCGGAAGAATTGGGGGCTTAGAGCGAGATTTCTCTCCATCTGTTATTCAGAAAATTAGGGCATTTGTTAAAGAATTTCCAGCAGCCTTGCGTGAGTTTACTAATTTGCTTGAACGCAACCGTATTTTTATGGATAGAACTATTGGTGCTGGGCCGATAAACACCGAGCGTGCCTTGCAATATGGCTTTACCGGACCAAATTTACGTGCTACTGGTTTAGATTATGACGTACGTGCCATGAATCCATATAGTAGTTACCAGGATTTTGATTTTATCATTCCTGTAGGTATCAACGGTGATACATATGATAGATTTATGGTTCGTCAGCAAGAAATGTGGGAGAGTCTTAAAATAATTAGTTCTGCCATTGAGAATTTACCTGAGGGTAAGTTTTTTGCCGAGGTTCCTGAGTTTTTCTTACCTCCTAAGGAGGAAGTTTACAATAATATGGAAGCTTTAATTTGGCATTTCAAAATTGTAATGGGAGAAACTGATGTTCCGGTTGGAGAGGTTTACCATGCTGTTGAAGGTGGAAATGGAGAACTTGGTTTTTATTTAGTAAGTGATGGTGGTAGAGCGGCTTATCGTTTGCATTTCCGCCGACCATGTTTCATCTATTACCAAGGTTTCCCTGAAATGATTAAAGGTTCAACTCTAAGTGATGCCATCGTTACAATGAGTAGCATGAACGTAATTGCAGGAGAATTGGATGCTTAAGAAGTCCATAGTCGATAGACCATAGACCATAGCAAATCCGCCAAATACTAAAGACTAACGACTAACAACCAAAGACTAAATACCAAAAAATGAGTGATATTAAATTTAGTGAAGAAACATTAGCTGTAGCCAAAAAGATTATGGCACGTTATCCGGAAGGCAAGCAGAAGTCTGCATTGATACCTTTGTTGCATTTGGCTCAGGCCGAATTTGACGGATGGTTGAGCCCTGAGACAATGGATTACGTGGCATCTTTATTAAATATCCAGAAGATTGAGGTGTATGAAGTAGCATCGTTTTACTCGATGTTTAACTTAAAGCCAGTGGGCAAATGCATGATTGAGGTCTGCAGAACCAGCAGCTGTTGGTTACGCGGTGCTAACGAGGTTATTCAGCATCTAGAAAATAAATTAGGTATAAAAGAAGGTGAAACCACTACTGATGGTATGTTTACCTTAAAAGCAGTTGAATGCCTAGGAAGTTGTGGCACTGCTCCTATGATGATGATTGGTGCTCAGTTTCACGAAAACTTAACTTTCGACAAGGTGGATGCAATCATTGAAACATGCAAAAATGAGGGCACTCGTAAAACGTATTTAGATAAGGTAGTGGTTGATAATTATTAATAGAATGGGTAAGAAAATATTATTAGCACACGATCATGTTCCTGGTATTCAATCATACGAGGTTTACAGGAAACATGGTGGGTATAATTCGGTAGAAAAAGCTATCAAAACCATGACTCCCGAGGCTGTGGTAGAGGAAGTGAAGAAGTCGGGCCTAAGAGGTCGTGGTGGTGCAGGTTTCCCAACCGGAATGAAATGGAGTTTCTTGGCAAAGCCAGAGGGTGTGCCTCGTTATTTGGTTTGTAATGCCGACGAAAGTGAACCGGGTACGTTTAAAGATAGATACTTAATGTCTAGAATTCCTCATACATTGGTTGAGGGTATGATTAATTCTAGCTATGCATTAGGTGTAAATACTGCCTATATTTATATCAGAGGAGAGTATTTTTACATAGTAAACATTTTAGAAAAGGCCATCGAAGAGGCTTATGCCAATGGATGGTTGGGTAAAAATATATTAGGTTCAGGCTATAACTTGGATTTATATGTACAAGTAGGGGCTGGTGCTTATATCTGCGGTGAAGAAACAGCTTTATTAGAAAGTTTAGAAGGGAAAAGAGGAAACCCAAGAATTAAGCCGCCATTCCCGGCTATTGCTGGTTTATATGGTTGTCCAACCGTAGTAAACAATGTAGAAACATTAGCTGCTGTATCGTATATTGTAAATGAAGGTGGCGATGAATATGCTAAAATCGGTATTGGAAAATCTGCTGGAACGAAGCTTATTTCGGCATCCGGACATATAAACAAACCGGGAGTTTACGAAATTGAAATGGGCATTACGGTAGAAGATTTTATCTACAGTGATGAATATTGTGGAGGTATTTTAAATGGCAAAAAGCTGAAAGCAGTTGTAGCAGGAGGTTCTTCTGTTCCTATTTTACCTGCTGATAAAATATTAACTTTAGCCAACGGAGAAAAGCGTCTCATGTCGTATGAAAGCTTGGCAGATGGCGGTTTTGGTGGCGGAACAATGTTGGGTTCTGGTGGCTTTATTGTGATGGACGAAACAACTAGCATCGTAGAAAATCTGTTCACATTTGCACGTTTCTATCATCATGAGAGCTGCGGACAATGTTCGCCTTGCCGCGAGGGTACAGCCTGGATGGAGAAAATCTTGCACAAAATGATGGATGGTCATGCCACGCTTGCCGATATTGATTTATTATGGGAAATTCAGTCTAAAATAGAGGGTAATACTATTTGTCCGCTTGGTGATGCTGCTGCTTGGCCGGTGGCAAGTGCTATCAGACATTTTAGAGGCGAGTTTGAGGAGTACGTTAAAAATCATGGTCCTGAAAGTATCGTAAAGCGTTTAACAGCTTAAATAAATTCGGTTTGAACCTAATAGAACAACATATCGACGCAATTTCTGAAATCTGTAGAAAACATCAGGTGAAAGAATTGTATGCTTTTGGTTCTGTGTTGGATGAGAATAGGTTCAGCCAGAAAAGTGATATTGATTTGATTGTTAGATTTGATGATAATTTGCCCATTGAAAATTATTTTGACTTTTATTTTGATTGTCTAGAATCTTTGGAGAAAATACTTGGTAGGCGTGTAGATTTGATGATTAATAGTTCAATCAGGAATAAATATTTGAAGAAAAACATTGAAGATACAAAGGAGTTAGTTTATGCAGCTTAAAGTTCTAGCATATTTAGAAGATATGTTGGATTCTTCAAAAGCCATAAAGTCCCATACGAAAGGCATTACTTCTTTTGTAGAATTTGTAGGAAATAGATTGGTTTATAGAGCAGTTGAGAGGGAGTTGGAAATTGTTGCAGAGGCTTTAACTAAAATTAGAGACGAAAACTATGATTTGGAAGTTAGGAATAAAGAAAAGATAATTGGATTAAGGAATAGGATTATTCATGATTATGGTAATACAAATTATGAAATTATTTGGGGTATAGTATACTTGCATATAGATAATTTGATTCTTGATATTGAAAACGAAATAAAAAAAATAAATTAGAATTAAACATACTTCGAATCAACCTTGATTTTGCAGTGTGGATTAAATTAAATTATAAATGGCAAAAGTAACAATAGACGGTAGAACAATTGAAGTTCCAGATGGAACTACCATCTTGCAGGCAGCGAGAATGATTGGGCCAGAAGTGGCGCCGCCAACCATGTGCTATTATAGCAAACTTAAAACCAGTGGAGGGTATTGCCGTACCTGTTTGGTAGAGGTAACAAAGGGTTCTGAAAAAGACCCAAGACCTATGCCAAAACTAGTTGCCTCTTGCAGAACCACCGTTATGGATGGTATGGAAGTAGGTAATGTAACTTCACCTAAGGTAATAGAAGCTAGAAAGGGTGTAGTTGAGTTTTTATTGTTGAACCACCCTCTCGATTGTCCGATATGCGACCAAGCGGGTGAGTGCCATTTGCAAGATTTGTCGTACGAACATGGTTCAAGTAAAACGCGTACCGATTTTGAGCGTAGAACCTTCGAAAAAATTGATATAGGTGATAAAATCCAGTTACACATGACGCGCTGCATCTTGTGTTATCGTTGTGTAAAGGTTGCTAACCAAATTACGGATGGTAGGGTACATGGTGTTATTAACCGTGGCGATCATTCGGAGATATCTACTTATGTAGAGCAGGCAATCGACAACGATTTCTCGGGTAATGTAATCGATGTTTGTCCGGTTGGAGCACTTACAGATAAAACCTTTAGATTTAAAAGCAGAGTTTGGTTTACTAAGCCAGTTACGGCTCATAGAAATTGTGAAAAATGCAGTGGTAAAGTAAACCTTTGGTACAAAGGAGAGGAAGTACTCAGAGTTACAGGTAGAAAAGATCAGTGGGGAGAGGTTGAGGAGTTTATTTGTAATACGTGTAGGTTTGATAAGAAAAGTACATCTGATTGGACAATTGAAGGCCCAACTACTGTTAGCCGACATTCGGTTATTTCGGCCAATCACTATGAGGTATTTAAAAAACCAACCGAGTTTAAGTTAAATGAGGTAAAGCCTTTAGCTATTGAAGAAGGAGACAAAGCATGAGTATAGTTTTATTTAAGGCCATATTGGTAGTTGCATTATTCTTAATTAGCTTAGGAATTGCAGCATACAGCACCTACGCAGAGAGAAAAGTAGCCGCCTTTCTTCAAGATAGAATTGGTCCGGATAGGGCAGGACCATTTGGTTTATTGCAGCCAATTGCTGATGGTGTGAAGATGTTTTTGAAAGAAGAGATTATTCCAAATCTATCAGATAAATTCTTGTTCGTATTGGGACCAAGTATGTTCATGGTTACAACACTTATGGTATCGGCAGTAATTCCTTGGGGAATGCCATTAGAAATTGGCGGTACCATGTATGCACTGCAGGTGGCTGATATCAATATTGGTATCTTATACATATTAGGTGTGGTATCTCTTGGTGTATACGGAATTATGATTGGTGGTTGGGCTTCTAATAACAAATATGCATTATTAGGAGCCATCCGTGCCAGTAGTCAGATGATTAGTTACGAATTAGCAATGGGTATGAGTGTGGTAGCGATATTGTTAATGACCAACGGATCATTAAGTTTAAATGATATTGTTGCTTCACAAGGTGAAGGTAAATTATACGGTTTTATCAATGTTTCTGGATTAAACTGGAATGTTTTTTATCAGCCGGTAGGTTTTATTATCTTCTTAATATGTGCTTTTGCTGAGGCTAATCGTACTCCATTCGATTTACCTGAATCAGAATCAGAGTTAATTGGAGGTTTCCATACAGAATACTCATCTATGAAATTAGGTTTATTCTTGTTTGGAGAATACATCAACATGTTTATTTCTTCGGCAGTTATTGCTTGTTTATATTTTGGTGGTTATAATTTCCCTGGTATTGAATACCTAGGAACTATTTTACCACACAACATAGTAAGTATTCTAAGTGTATTGGTATTGTTTGGGAAAATCTTCTTCTTCATATTCTTCTTTATGTGGGTAAGATGGACCATCCCGAGATTCCGTTACGATCAATTGATGCGCTTAGGTTGGCAAGTTCTAATGCCAATTGCCATTATAAATGTATTATTAACCGCCTTCGGTATTACCCTTTTTGGAAATTAATTTATCTTGAACCAAAGAATTATGCAATTAACAAATAGATCGAAAGTAGTAACCAAACCAGAAATGACTTGGGTAGAGAAATTATATCTACCTGCGATTTTCTCAGGTTTGCAAATAACCATAAAGCACCTTTTTAAGAAAAAGGCTACAGTAAAATATCCTGAGGTTAAAAAAGAGTTTGCTCCAGTTTACAGAGGAATGCATGTGCTAAAACGTGATGAAGAGGGTAGAGAAAACTGCACTGCTTGCGGATTATGCGCTGTATCTTGTCCGGCAGAAGCTATTACTATGGATGCTGCTGAGCGTAAAAAGGGCGAAGAACACTTGTACCGCGAAGAAAAATATGCTGCTAAATATGAGATAAACATGCTACGCTGCATCTATTGTGGATTGTGCGAGGAAGCTTGCCCGAAAGACGCCATATACCTTACCGATAGAATCGTTCCATCAGAATTTACACGTGGTGAATTTGTGTTTGGTAAAGACATGTTGGTAGAGAAACTAGATGATAGAATTGATGTGTCTAAGCGTAAAAAATCTTATACCATTTAATTATCCCATATTCATGATTAACCTAAAGATAAATTCCCTGTAATGAATAGTCAGATTATATTTTTTATACTTGCAGCCATCTCTATTTTGAGTGCGTTGTTTGTAGTATTTACCAAAAATCCAATCTATAGTGTTATTTCACTTATAGTTTGCTTTTTCTCTATAGCGGGGCATTACATCATGTTAAATGCCCAATTTTTGGCTATAGTTCACATTATTGTTTATGCAGGTGCCATCATGGTGCTTATGCTTTTTACAGTAATGCTTTTAAATCTAAACAAGGATTCTGAGCCGCACAAGCCTCTATTATATAAAATTGCTGCCATGATTAGTGGCGGATTAATGTTGTTAGTTTTATTGGCTAGCATGCGTTCGGCCCAACTCGGACCATACAGCAGTCCGGCTTATTCAGAATCGGGATTTGTGCAAAATGTGGGAATGGTGCTTTTTACCGATTTCCTTTTGCCATTTGAAATGACATCCGTATTATTCATTGCAGCTATGATTGGTGCTGTAGTATTAGCTAAAAAGGAGGTAAACTAATGGAACCAACAGTATTACAAACAAACCCTCAACAATGGTATTTGGTATTAAGTACCATTCTATTCTCTATAGGTGTAATGGGCGTTTTGATGCGTAGAAATGCCCTCATTATCTTGATGTGTGTAGAGTTAATGCTAAACTCAGTAAACTTGCTTCTTGTTAGTTTCTCTGCCTACGCAGGAAATTCTGATGGGCAGGTTTTTGTGTTTTTTATCATGGTAGTTGCTGCGGCAGAAGTTGCTGTTGGTCTTGCCTTATTGGTAAGTATTTATCGCAATCTTGCCACCACTGATATTGATGTGTTAAGTAAATTAAAATGGTAGGAGCATAGAAATTATTATGATGGAAAACTTAGTTGAACTTACAAAATTAATTGCACCTGCCACCTTGGTACCAGTATTCCCAATTGTAGGATTTCTGATTATCGCTTTGTTTGGCAAAAAGCTAAATCATGCTTCTGGTTGGTTAGCCAGCGCAATGATTTTAGTTTCTTTCTCTTTAACTTTATATTTATTTACTAATCTGCCTGATGGAAAGGATTTAAATTTTGAACTCCTTTCATGGATGAAATGGGGTAATATTGAGTTATCCTTTGGCTTTTTAATAGACCACCTCTCATTAACTATGATGTTAGTGATAACCGGAATTGGCTTCTTAATTCATCTATATTCTATTGGTTACATGCACCATGATGAAGGTTTTAGCAGATTCTTTTCCTACCTGAACCTATTTATTTTCTTCATGTTATTGTTGGTTATGGGTAATAGCTACCTTATCATGTTTATTGGATGGGAGGGAGTAGGTTTAGCATCTTATTTATTAATTGGCTTTTGGTTCAAAAATGATGCTTATAATGATGCTGCCAAGAAAGCTTTTATCATGAATCGTATTGGTGATTTAGGTTTCTTATTGGCGATGTTCTTTATGCTATTTAACTTTGGAGCTCTAGATTATTTAAGCGTAAATCAAGCTGTAGCTGGAGTAGGAGTGGGTTCAATGCTAATAACGGCGATAACCTTATTACTTTTTGTGGGCGCCATGGGTAAGAGCGCTCAGATTCCTTTGTATACTTGGCTACCAGATGCCATGGCCGGACCAACACCTGTTTCAGCTTTGATACATGCAGCTACTATGGTTACTGCTGGTATATATATGATAGCACGATCAAATATTTTGTTTGCTATGGCTCCACATACTATGGATGTAGTAATGTGGGTAGGTGTGGCTACTTCAATATTTGCTGCTATTATTGGAATGAAGCAGAATGATATTAAGAAAGTATTGGCCTATTCAACCGTTTCGCAATTAGGTTTTATGTTTGCAGCTCTTGGTATGGGCGCTTTTGCCAGTGGAATGTTCCATGTAGTAACGCATGCTTTCTTTAAGGCATTATTATTCTTGGGTGCTGGTTCTGTAATTCATGCCATGAGTGGAGAACAAGATATTCGTAATATGGGTGGCTTGTCTAAATATATCAAAGTAACTTGGTTTACCTTCTTAATGGGTACTTTGGCCATCTCAGGTATTTTTCCGTTCTCAGGATTTTTCTCTAAAGACGAAATTTTAGCAAATGCTTATAACGGACATACACTTGTATGGATATTATTAAGCTTAAGTTCTATGATGACTGCTTTCTATATGTA
>JAKRSG010000174.1 GCA_022402405.1 Bacteroidia bacterium
AATTGGTTCAGCCAAGATTCTGAAACAACAGTGTCTCTGTGCAAATTATTATAGTTATTATTTGCTTGGTAGCACATTAAACTTCCATCTTGTAGCCATTGAACATCCAGGCCTGCGCGGTCTATAAACCTTTTCAAGTTACCATCCGGAAACCACTCCATATAGTGACCATGAGGATAATTATTTACCGTAAAAGTTTCATAACGTAAGGCACCATTTGGATAATAAAATACTTGCCAAGAAGTACCTAAAGCATCTTTATACATGTACTCATTGTTTGAAGAAGAAAAAATGTAAGCCTCAGAGAGTAAATTTCCGTTTTCGTAATATGATTCAAAAGCTCCATTAGCTTTGGCCTTTCTGTGGTTTACCTTGTATTGCAGCAATCCTTCCTCATTGTATGTCTCATAAATAAGTTTCGAAAAACGCATGGTATCCTTTTCGTTTACCTCATAGGTTCCAAGTTTAAGCAATTTTGCATCCTTCGAATATTCTTTTAGTAAAGCATAGTTATCTAATTTACCTAATACAAACAATTGCCTTTCTACGGCACCATTTTCAAAGTACATTGTTAACAAACCATAAGGTATACCTTGCACATAGTTCATATCTCTGTTTACTTTTCCATTGCTAAAAAATGATTGATGTATTCCATGCATGAGAGCGGTATCTCTACCATTTACTTTAAACATTTGGTAGGGAATTTTTTCTCTTAATATACCATTAGCGTAATACGTTTTTTCATCGCCTACTATTTGTCCGCGCACATAATTTTTCTCAGATAACACTACTCCTTGTTCAGAATATTCTATCCATTTTCCATGCGGTAAATAATCTTTGTATGGCTGAACCAAACGCACTTTACCATTTTCATAATACTGCAATTGTTTGCCGTTAAACCGCGGCTTTACATAGGTGTGGCGAATGTTTTCGTAGTAGTATACTTCTCCAACTTTATGCTTTTTACCATTTTCGAACCAAGTTAATTCTTTACCATAAACAAGTCCGTTTTGATATTCTATAACAGATTTAAGCGAGCCATTTCTATACCACTCTTTGCTTATGCCATGTAGTTTACCTTTTACATAAAAACATTCTTTTTCCTTTTTACCATTTTGAAAATACGCTTCATACTTTCCTGTTAGCACCTTATTTACTTCATCTGGCCTATTGGCAAAAACCTTTATCAAAGTATCATAAGAACCTTTTTGTATTAATACGCCGGCTTCATTCCAAATTTTAAATTTGCCCATGGGGTAATTGCCAACATATTGAATGCTCGACTTCATTTGACCCGTATTATAAAATAAGATTTCTTCGCCATTTTTTAGGTCATTCTGGAAATGGGCAATAATCCCAGGCTTTCCACCATCCGTATAAGAAATATACTTACCAGATTTTTTACCATCTAACATAGAGTAAGACTCTGTTTTTTGTCCGCGTTGGTTAAACACCACCACCTCTGCTTTATTGCCCTTAACTACTTTTATGGAACGGATACGCTTAGTTGTGCCATAAGAATCATAATAGGTAGTATCTATACGCGTTTGCGCTTGTAGGTTCAAACCGAATAACATGAGCCATAGTAGGCATCTTATTTTTTTCACAAGTAATATATTTTCTCAAATGTAAAAATATTTAAGCTAATAAATGGAGTTGATTTGGGAGAGTCATGATGTAAGCATTTTTGGTAAATTAAAATTCGAAAATTGCGTATACTTGCATAGCATGATTCAAAAAAAACTGCACATATCTGAGCAAGAAAAGTTGCAACATCGCCTTTCATTATCTTATGAAGAGCGCTACAAAGCCGCTATGCGCATGATTAGATTGGTTCACAAATTAAAGCAAGCAAAAATTATCAAACCTACAACCTAAATGGATATACTTGATGAAGATTTATTAGGACTTTGGGAAAAGCTTTCTAAAAACGAAGTTCAATATATTATGGTTGGCGGATTTGCGGCCATTATGCATGGTATTTCAAGAATAACGCAAGATGTTGATATTTGGATTAAAGACACTCCAGATAATCGAATTCGCTTAAGAAAAACGATAAAGGAACTTGGCTTAGGTGATTTTGAAAGTATAGAAAAAATGGAGTTTGTTCCTGGCTGGACAAGCATTTATTTAGGACTAGGATTGGAGTTGGATATTATGACTTACCTTAAGCTATTTCCCCAAACTAGTTTCGATGATTGTTTTCAAAAATCATATAAGGCAATTATTAATGGTATTAGCATTCCATTTTTACATATAAATCAGTTAATGGAAGAAAAAGAAGCAAATGCAAGACCTAAAGATTTGTTGGATTTAGAGGAACTTAGGAAAATTGTTTCGGAAGAGAAAAAATAAATCATTTACCTTGAAAATCTATAGCGCAACTATTAATTTTCAAGGTAAATGATGTTTAAACCTTGAAAATCTATAGTAAAACTATGGATTTTCAAGGTTCAGACTAAAAAAAATGGTCTGAAGAAAACTCCAGACCATTCTAAATTCTATGGACTATGGTCTATGGACCATCGACTAAAATCTACCCCAAATACGCTTTTAAGATTTTGCTCTTGCTCGATTTGCGCAACCTGCGAAGGGCTTTTTCTTTAATCTGACGAACGCGCTCGCGGGTTAGACCAATCTTTTCTGAGATATCTTCTAAGGTATGAGCCGGACCACCATCTAAGCCGTAGTAATATTTTAGCACATCGCGCTCTTTTTCACTAAGCGTTGAGATAACGCGATTGATTTCTTTTTGAAGTGACTCGTTAATTAATTGTACATCCGGACGAGGTTCGTCGTTTGTATCTAATATACCTAGTAAAGTATTGTCTTCACCATCTGTAAGAGGTGCATCTATACTTAAATGACGACCAGTAGAACGCAAGGCGTTTTCTACTTCTTGCAATGGAATATCCATAGCCTCTGCAATTTCTTCTACGGTTGGTTCGCGCTCTAATTCTTGCTCTAAACGAGCAGAAGTATTACCAATTCTACCAATAGAACCTACTTTATTTAAAGGCAAGCGTACAATTCTAGATTGATCTGCTAATGCTTGCAAAATAGACTGACGAATCCACCAAACGGCGTATGAAATAAATTTAAAACCACGAGTTTCATCAAAACGCTTAGCAGCTTTAATTAAACCTAAATTTCCTTCGTTAATTAAATCACCTAAAGTTAATCCTTGGTTTTGATATTGTTTAGAAACAGAAACCACAAAACGTAAATTGGCGTTCACTAAACGCTCTAAAGCTACTTGATCGCCTTCTCTAATTCTTCTTGCTAACTCAACTTCCTCTTGAGCATCAATCATCGGTACCTTGCTAATTTCATTTAGGTACTTGTCTAGAGATTTACTCTCGCGATTGGTAAACTGTTTGCTTATTTTAAGCTGCCTCATGTTATATAATGTCCCTTCTTGTAATTTTAAAGAATCTGCAAATTTCGTGAAAAGATATGTTTATCCATGAAAAAAACAAGGATAATTTGTCAAATAATTGTTTTTCAGTTAATTAATAATAAATTTCAGGCTGAACCTATTTGTCAGGCCCACCCATTCGTTTTTACTCAAAAGCTCCTACTAACCAAACACTTGATACACAATTAAGCTACTGCCATATGCCAAAACGGTAAGGTAAACAAACTGAATAATGGCCCATTTGGCAGAAGCTGTTTCCTTTTTTACAATAGCCACCGTACTCATACATTGTAAGGCAAATGCATAAAAAAGTAACAATGAAAAAACAGTTGCCAAAGAATACGTTGGCTTGTTAGTAACCGGGTTTTTCTCCTTCAACATAGCCTCGCGAATAGAGTCTAAATCATCATCCGAACCACTAACACTGTAAATGGTGCTCATAGTTCCAACAAACACTTCGCGAGCAGCTAAAGAGGTAAGCAATGAAATTCCTATTTTCCAATCAAACCCCAGCGGTAAAATGGCAGGCTCAATAAATTTCCCAAACTGTCCGGCATAACTAGCCTCTAAAAAATCTGCATTTTGTTGCAGGCTCAAGCCTTCTATTAATGCCTCATTTTGTTCTGCCTCATTCATCTGCTCCATCAAGTTTTTATACTTCAAACTCACGGCATCCATTTTGTCTTTTGGTCCGGTAGAAGCCAATACCCATAACACCACAGAAACAGCAATGATTATTTTACCTGCACCCAATACAAATGCACCTGCTTTTTCATACAATGTAATGAGAATATTAGAAGCCAATGGCATTTTATAACCCGGTAATTCCATCAAAAAATAATTCTGTTGATTAGACTTAATAAACTGCTTAAAAATCCAAGCACTTAATAAAGCAGCCACAAAACCCACTAAGTACATAAACATAAGCACCAATCCGTGTATGTTAAACGGACCAAACACCGCGGTATCGGGAATAAACAAAGAAATTAATAAAGTATAAACAGGCAAGCGGGCAGAGCAGCTCATTAACGGAATAACCAAAATAGTTATAAGGCGCTCACGTTTATTTTCTATACTTCTACTTGCCATAATACTTGGCACAGCACAGGCCATTCCGCCAATTAAAGGTACAATAGATTTGCCATTCATACCAAACGGACGCATAACTTTATCCATAATAAAACCTACGCGAGCCATGTAACCTATATCCTCTAAAATGGCAATAAAGAAAAACAAAACAATAATTTGTGGCAAAAACACAATTACTCCGCTTAATCCAGCCAATATGCCCTGAACCAATAAATCATTCAGAACCCCTGCAGGCAATGTATTTTGTACGTATGTTGATAAGGCAGCAAATCCCATTTCTACCAAATCCATTGGATAAGTACTCCAACTAAAAACAGCTTGAAATATTAAAAACATTAATGCTAAAAATATTCCAATCCCATAAAAACGATGAGTTAAAATAGCATCCACTTTTCGGGTTAAGCTCTTCTTTAAATTATCTTGCGTTTTTAGTCGCGCAGCCTTAACCGCAGTATCTATAATATGATAGCGAGCAAAAACCTCCTCTTCTAAAAACCTACGAACATCAAATGCATGTGCATCGAAAATAGCCTTTAACCTAACAGATTTTTCACTCAACAAATCCTTGGCATTTATAGCATATTGCAACGCAGCATAAGCATTACGTTTATCTGTTGCTTTACTGAGTTGGTTCAGCAAGTCTTTACTTACATTCTCTAGAGAAAAATACTCTTTATGTACCTCAGGTAAATTAGTTAAAAGCTCATTTTTTAACTCATCAATACCATGTTTATTTCTGGCATTTATAGGTAAAATTCTAACCCCTAACTCTTGCTCTAACTTATGAATATCGTATGCAATACCTCTGCGTTCTGCTACGTCCATCATGTTTAAAGCTATAATGGCAGGCACACCTAAATCGCTTACTTGTGTATATAAAAGTAGGTTTCTTTTTAAGTTGGAGGCATCTGCAATAAAGATTACCAAATCTGGGTAATTGGTTTCCGACTTATTGCGCAATATCTCGTAGGTTACTAGCTCGTCGGCCGACTTTGGATACAAGCTATACGTGCCCGGTAAATCTATTAATTGTAGCTTTACGGTATCGCTTAACTTGGCTTCGCCAATCTTCTTTTCTACTGTTGTTCCCGGGAAATTGCTAACCTTTTGATTTAAGCCCGTTAAAGCATTAAACAGAGATGTTTTGCCACAGTTGGGATTTCCAACAAGAGCTACCGTAATTATTCTTTCCATTCACGTAATTCTATTTCAACATGCGCCGCATCCTCTAAACGCAAACATAATTTCGACTCACCAATACTTATAGCAATGGGGTCGCCAAAAGGTGCAATATTTTCCAACGAAACCGTTTCGCCAGGTAATACCCCCATCTCAAATAATTTTAATGCAAGCACATCTCCATTCACCTTAGTAACAAGGGCTTGATCTCCTTTTTTTATCTCCGACAATTTCATTGCGGCGGCAATTTAGACTTTTTCTAAATAGCTACAAAATGATTGTTGTCAATCTTTTCTTTTTTACTCAATGCTTCGCTTTTAAAACTTTATACCAGATTTAAGATTAATATTTTTCGGGCTGAACCAAAACATGAAACACATTAATAGTGAGGAAAATAAATTACAATACTTAAAACTAAAACATACTAAAGTCAACAAAACTTTACTCAAACTTCTTCTTTCAAATAACTCATAAATAAAATATTTGAGCGCTATATAGTTATTTGCGTTCGCATAGGTTGAATCAGCGTTGGTTCAGCCCGAAAAATTAAAAGCTTATGTTAATTAGAACGTTTGGAAGTGCTGTGTATGGTATTAGTGCCGTAACCATAACTATTGAGGTAAATGCTTCGCAAAACAATGGAATTGGCTACTATTTAGTAGGATTACCAGATAATGCTGTAAAGGAAAGTCTTCAAAGAATTGAGAGTGCTTTAAAGTTTAATGAGTATAGTTTGCCGCGACAAAAAATTGTGGTAAATATGGCTCCAGCGGATATTAGAAAAGAAGGCAGTGCCTATGATTTACCTTTGGCTTTGGGTTATTTGGCAGCTACAAATCAGGTGTTAACGGAGGAAATTCACAAGTATATTATAATGGGTGAATTGGCTTTAGATGGGACCTTGAAGCCTATTAAAGGGGCCTTGCCTATTGCTATACAAGCTAGAAAAGAGGGTTTTGAGGGTTTTATATTACCTCTCGAAAATGCTCGTGAAGCTGCCATTGTAAATAACCTGAGAGTTTATGGCGCTGAGAATATTAGTCAGGTAATCGATTTTTTTAATGGAAAACCTGAAAACCTTAAGTTATTTGAAATGGATACGCGCAAGGAGTTTGAGGATAGTCAGCTTAAATTAATAGATGATTTTGCAGATGTACGCGGACAAGAAAACATAAAGCGAGCTTTAGAAATAGCGGCTGCAGGCGGACATAATGCTATATTAATTGGTCCGCCCGGTGCAGGAAAAACCATGCTTGCCAAACGACTTCCCAGCATACTGCCGCCACTTACATTACAAGAAGCATTAGAAACAACCAAGATACATTCTGTAGCAGGCAGATTAGGCAAAAATGCTACCTTGTTGCATTTAAGACCCTTTAGATCTCCGCATCATACTATTTCGGATGTTGCTTTGGTGGGTGGAGGAAATAATCCTAGTCCGGGAGAAATTTCATTAGCCCACAACGGTGTTTTGTTCTTAGACGAATTACCAGAATTTAAACGCACTGTTTTAGAAGTAATGCGTCAGCCTTTAGAAGAAAGAAGAGTAACTATTTCGAGAGCCAAATTTTCTATTGAATACCCAGCTAGTTTTATGTTGGTAGCCAGCATGAATCCTTGTCCGTGTGGTTACTTTAATCACCCCGAAAAAGAATGTGTTTGCGGCTTGCCACAAGTGCAGAGATATTTAAGTAAAATTAGTGGCCCCTTATTAGATAGAATAGATATCCATATAGAAGTTACCCCAGTAGATTTTGAACAATTATCAGATACCAGAAAAGCAGAATCTAGCTTACTCATAAGAGAAAGAGTGATTAAAGCAAGAGAGATTCAGAGCCACAGATATGCCAATGTAGAAGGAGTTTACAACAATGCTCAAATGAGTTCCACTATGGCTAGAGAATATTGTCAGTTAACCCCTGTAGGACAAACCCTCCTAAAAACTGCCATGAACAAGCTACAATTATCGGCAAGGGCATACGATAGAATTTTAAAAGTAGCCCGAACTATTAGTGATTTAGCCGGTACAGAAGAAATTAAAATAGAGCATTTAGCGGAGGCTATTCAGTATAGAAGTTTAGATAGAGAGAGTTGGGGCGGGATTTAGGAAGTCTTTTTGATAGCATTGAAGTAATTGAAAAAACGAATGAATTAGGTGTAAAAAAACTAAACAGCGGTAAATTCATAGGCTCGGGCCATAGTGTTTAACAAACTAGCAAAAAAATGAAATGCGAAATAATTTTATACCAACCCAATGAATTGGCAGAGCACATTGAGGTTAGAATTGACGAAAATTTAGAAACCATTTGGCTTACTCAGCAGCAAATAGCGAACTTATTTGGCACTAAACGCCCAGCTGTTACAAAACATTTAGGGAATATCTTTAAATCAGGAGAACTAGATGAAACTGTGGTTAGTTCCATTTTGGAACTAACCACACACCACGGAGCCATTAAAGGAAAAACACAAAATGTTAAAGTAAAGTATTATAATATTGATGTTGTATTATCTGTAGGATATAGGATTAACTCAGCTCGTGCCGCACAATTCCGTATTTGGGCCAACAGGGTATTGAAAGATTACTTATTAAAAGGTTACAGCATAAATAATCGTATAAACTGCATAGAGGATAATGTAAAAGCAATTTCAGATAAAGTAAACCAAATTGAATTACAAGTTAACTACCAAAAACTACCGACCCAAGGTGTATTTTTTGATGGCCAAATTTTTGACGCGTACGAATTTGCCTGTAAAATTATCCGCTCT
The DNA here is from genome assembly GCA_022402405.1 of Bacteroidia bacterium. GTDB lineage: Bacteria > Bacteroidota > Bacteroidia > UKL13-3 > UKL13-3 > B1. The sequence goes on from JAKRSG010000174.1 coordinate 8,453, forward strand.
GCTAAAAAAAACATTATACTAATTGATAATTATATTGATGAGAGCACTCTAACACAATTATCTAAAAAGTCTAAAGATGTGAAAGTGCTATTGTTAACAAAAACAATCTCTAAGCAATTAACCCTCGATATAAATAAAGCTAATGAGCAATACCCCCTTTTTGAGTTGCAACTTTTTACAAAAAGCCATGATCGTTTTCTGATGATAGATAATACGTTAGTTTATCATTTAGGAGCATCCCTAAAAGATCTCGGTAAAAAATGGTTTGCTTTCTCAAAATTGGAGAAAACATCAATAGAGAATATTTTAAAAAGAAATTGACTTATAAGAAGAAAGAAACTTAACTCTCAGTTTTCTTCACACAAGTAATATGCACGAAGCATTTTCTGCACCAATAGGTTTTAAAATCTATGAAAAAGAGTAGGTTTTTTGCCCAAAACGGACGCTGTACTCTTTCCAAATCCCAAGAACCACAATTTGGACAATGATTCCCGAGTTTATATTTGATGATTGTTTTAGTCATTTATAATGGTGCAAATGTAAAATAAATATTAAATAAATATTTCATTAAATTGTATATTGATATTGTACAAAAAGTATAAAAATTATACATAAATTATATTTAAATTAACAAAATTTCTATTTAAATGGCTGTATTGCAAATATATATTACCAGAAAAAATAAAACATACCTTAAGCAAGGTATTTTACATTAAAATAAAATTAATGAAATATTACAAAAAGTGGAGCATTTACATTTCAAAAAATGTAATTTGCCATTTCAAAAAATCATACCCGTGCAATTCAAACAAATTATAGGTCAACAATTTATAAAAGAAAAGCTCATAAACATGGCAAAAACTGGCCGAATAAGCCATACACAGTTGTTTGCTGGTCCGGAAGGAAGTGGTAATTTAGCCTTAGCTTTGGCATATGCTCAGTATGTAAATTGTGCAGCAGCAACAGACGAAGATAGCTGCGGACAATGTCCGAGTTGTATCAAATTCCAAAAACTCATACATCCAGATTTACACTTTACCGTTCCAACTATTTCTCCCTACAAACAAACCAAAGAAATATTAGTAGAATGGAGAGAAGCACTTATACAAAACCCCTATATCAACGATTTTCAGTGGCTACAAACCATTGATAATAATGCCAATAAACAAGGAAATATTACCGCAGAAGAATGTAGAGATATTATCAATAGATTAGGATTAACCAGCTATGAAGCAAAGTTTAAGACACAGATTATTTGGTTACCAGAATACTTGCATTTAAGTGGTAATATTTTGTTAAAGCTATTAGAAGAACCGCCTGAGGGCACTTTAATTATTTTGGTTGCCAACAATACCGAAAAGGTAATTGCCACCATTTTATCTCGTGCTCAAACGATAAAAATTCCTAAATTAACGGATGATGAAATTGCAGAGGCATTGGTTAAATACCAAAATTGCATGCCTCAGAAAGCAGCAGATATTGCCAGGTTATCCGATGGCGATTATAATCTAGCCATCAGTTTAACAGCAATGGAACAAGACGGATATTTTGGAAGCTACAGTGCTTGGATGAGATTCTGCTTTAGTGGAAAAGTAGGTGAACTGCAAAAATGGGTGGATGAAATGGCCGGTTCAGGAAGAGAGTATGTAAAAAATTTCTTGGGCTACTCTACTCAGATGATTCGTGCAGCCTTTTTAATTAAATATGGCGACCAAAGTTTAGTAAGAGTAAATGAAGAAGAAAAGCAGTTTCTTATGAAATTTTCTGGCTTTTTGGATGGTAGAAATTTACCTGAAATACTCAAAAGTTTGGATGAGGCAGTGGTTGCCGTTGAAAGGAACGCTAACTTAAAAATCTTATTTCTTAATCTTTCTTTGTATATTGGCAGACAATTAAAGAAAGCTCAACAAGCAAAAGTTTAATTCTTTACATCCAAAAGGATGTAATGCATGGTTTAACTATTTATTTTTAACATATAAATATGGGTTGTGGATCTGGAGGATGTAGCACAGGAGGCTGCAGTAGTGGAGGTTGCAGCAGTGGTGGCTGTAATAAATTAAATACGTTTGATTGGTTGGCAGAAATGGATTTGCCACCTCATATGAAACCGTTTGATATAGTAGAAGTGCGCTTTAAGGGTACTCGCAAAGAATTTTATAAAAGTTCGTTTATCGATTTCTTTACCAACGAATATGTGGTAGTAGAAGCTGAAAACGGTTATGATATTGGTAAAGTAAGCTTAAAAGGAGAGCTAGTAAAACTGCAATTAAAGAAATACAACCGCAGTGAGCATGATACCGATTTCAGAAAAATCATACGCAAAGCTACAGAAGCTGATATTGCCAAATTTAAAGAGAACCAAGAGCTAGAAGTTCCTACCATGTACAAGGCTAGAAGTATTGCCATGGAACTTGGATTGAGCATGAAACTTAGCGATGTAGAATATCAAGGTGACAGAAGAAAGGCTACCTTCTTTTATACTGCCGAGGAGCGTGTTGATTTTAGAGAACTCATCAAGCGTTTAGCAGAAAGCTTTAAAGTAAGAATTGAAATGCGCCAGATTGGCTACCGTCAGGAAGCAGGTCGACTAGGAGCCATAGGTTCTTGCGGTAGAGAGTTATGTTGTAGCACTTGGCTAACCGATTTTAAAATAGTAGGTAACCATGCAGCTAGATATCAAAACTTATCGCTGAACCCACTTAAACTCAATGGCCAATGCGGTAAACTTAAATGCTGCCTTAACTTTGAATTGGAATCTTACATGGAAGCCATGAAAGAGTTTCCAAATGAAAATTATGTTACCCTACAATTTGCAGAAAACAAATATTACAAATCGGTTAAAACAGATATCTTAAAGCGGTTAATGTGGTTTGCACCTCAATCAGAATTGGGTGGCGAATGGATTAGCTTCCCAGTATCGCAAGTTAGAGAATACCAAGAACTCAATAAAAAAGGCGAATTCCCGATTTTAGAGGTACAGGAAAAGAAGGCTCTTAAACCAGAAAAAGTAGAACTGGAATTTAAAAATGATATGGGTATTGGTAGTCTTACGCGCTTAGACGAGAAAGACAGAAGGCGCAACCAAAATAAAAACAAAAATAAAAATAAGCCTCGACCAAACAATCCAAACCAAGAAGCAAAAGGTCCGCGACCAGAGGCGAATGTTAACCCTAATCAAAACCCTAAACCCCAGGGGAACAAAGGCAACAACAAACGTCCGAACCATTTTAATAAACCGAATAGAAACCCAAATCAACCGAAACCAAACAACCAAAATCCGAGTTAAAATGAGTTGGTGGAATACACTTAAAGCATCCTTAATTGCACTTTTTATGATGCTTGTATTAACGTCTTGTGATGATACAAGAATTGTAGATGAGAATATTAGCATTCCAAACCAAGCTTGGTTTTATAAAAACAAGCTTGGTTTTAATTTTGAAATTGTAGATACCAACAAAACCTACAATGTATACGTAAATTTGAGAGTAGGAAGTGATTATCGTTATAGCAATTGTTTTGTAATGTTGCATCAAACCAATCCTTCCTTGGTTCAGACCAAAGAACGTAAAGAGCTAATATTATTAGACGATAGAGGCAATTGGCTTGGCAAAGGATTGGGAGATATATACGATTATCAAATCCCGGTTTTTACTCAAAAAAGATTTAACGAAAAGGGATTATACAAACTCGAACTCGAGCAAAATATGAGAGAAGATACCTTGAGTCCGATTTATGCCGCTGGAATTAGAGTAGAATATTTTACTCCCAATACCTCACAAGACTAGGGCTTAAACCAGCGCTCAGAGATTTTCAAAGTATATTCTAAATAAGCCTGCAAACCTTGGTCGTACAAGGCATTTCCTAAGCTATTACCATTTTCATCTAAGGCATCTTTGGTAAAATGAGATTCAAATATTTTGGCCGCCACCAAAGATTCTAAATTGGCAAAACTAATTACCTTATTAAGAATCTGCATAATATGCAACGCCGGTGCCTTACCTCCTTTACCCGTAGAAACACCCACCACAGAAAACACTTTATCACTAAACAAATGCATGTATGGTTTGGTTGGCAACAAGTGCAGTATATTCAAGATTTCGGGGGTAGTACTCCAATTATATTCTGGCGATATTATCAATATAACTTTTGCCTCATCCATGGCCTGAACCAAACGCGATTGAAAGCTACTTAATCCTTCTACTGGCATGCCTCCTTGTGCAATGAGCGGAATATCATATTCTTGAAAATCTACTACCGTAACATGGTGTTGTGGCGATACTAATCTTTCTATAGCCTTAGCCACGCGTATCGTATTATTATTGGTTCGAGCCGAACCCGAAAGGATTGCAATATTCATATTTTAATTAGAAGGCTAAACCGAATCTAGTTTAAACTTCTGTATAAAACGATACAAATTAAAATCTGAATTGTTTGCTTGCTCGGCTATTTCCTCTGATAAATGAGGGATAGAAATATCTTTTGTGCGCAGCGCTTTAATAAGTAATAATGCCTTTTGAGTGAGCAGCATTAACTTCTTATCTCCTTTGTTTGTGAGCTGCTGATGAAGATGAATTTTTGCTGTTAGCTCTTCCAAGCCGATGTGTTGTGAAGCCACTGTTTTTACCACTGGATTTTCCCAATCGTGGCTGGCATATTGATGAGACAGAGCAATCAAGTTTTTTTCAAACACTGCTGCTCCTTCCCTATCCGACTTATTTAATACAAATATATCGGCAATTTCCATTACACCACTTTTTATGGTTTGAATATCATCACCTGCCTCGGGAACTAGCACCAAAACGGTTGTATCTGCGAGTGCTGCAATTTCTACCTCGCTTTGACCAACACCAACCGTTTCTATGATGATGTAATCAAAATTAGCTGCACGCAACACGTCGCATACCTCAAATATCTTAGGAGCCAGTCCGCCCAAACTGCCCCTGCTTGCCATGCTTCTGATGAACAAATTAGGATGCAAATAATGTTCGCTCATACGCAGCCTATCGCCCATTAAAGCACCTTTATTAAAAGGAGAACTTGGATCAACTGCCACAATAGCTACACGCTTATTTTGGGAAAGTAAATTTCCTACTAGAGCATTTATGAGCGTACTTTTTCCTGCACCTGGCGGACCAGTTACTCCGATGATGGGAGTTGGGTGAAAAGTAAGCTGAGCCAAAATAGGTTCATATGAAGGAATATCGTTTTCTACCCATGATATAAACCTAGCAATACTTCTAATATCCCCCTTTTTAATGCCTTCTATAATCTGCTGCATATTTAACTTTTAACAACAGGCAATTTTGTTTACTCGGTTACTATGACGACCGCCTTCGAACGCAGTGTTTAAAAAGGTTTGTACAATTTGTTGAGCCAAATCTATTGAGATAAATCGTGCAGGAATACACACAACATTGGCATCATTATGAGAACGTGCTAAAGCACTTAATTCGTTTTCCCAACAAATTGCCGCGCGAATACCTTGATGTTTATTAGCTGTGATGGCTACACCATTGGCACTACCGCATATTAAGATTCCTAAATCTGCCTCCTTGCTCTCCACCCAATTAGCAACAGGGTGGGCAGTATCTGGGTAATCCATAGATTCTGTACTATGAGTACCTGCATCTAAAACAGTATGTCCGAGTTTTTCTAAAGTAGACTTTATCGCCTCTTTGTATTCAAATCCTGCGTGATCGCAGCCAATTGCTATTTTCATTGTTCAAAATTACAATACACTTCTAAAATAAAAAAGCCACTCTTTGCGGGAGTGGCTTTCTATTAAACTTTTGATGATTAGTTTTTAACCATTGTTATGTTGGTTGTATAGGTAATACCCATATCATTATCTACCAAACGTAGTCTTAAGTTATTGGCAGTTAATTCAACAACATCAGCAGTTGTAGTATCTCCGTCAATTATTCTTAATTTAGTATCATTGTTTAACAATGCCCAAAATCCGCCTGGGGCAGTATCAGGATCTGAAGGATCACACTTGGAAGCACCTTGCTTTTCTATAATGTTACCTGTACTCAAAAACTCTTGTAAGTCGTCTTTGTCACATGCGTCCATAGCGGCAAAAATATCAATAGTACCACCTGGACTAGTCATGGTAATTCCTGTAACTCTCCAATCTTTACCTACTAATAGAGAAGCTCCAGACACTTTAGGAGTTTCTGTGGTTGTCTCATCTTTTTTACAAGCTGAAAAGCTCATAGCTAATGCAGCTAATGCAATTGCGAAGTATTTAGTTGTTTTCATTATTGAATAAATTTGTTATACGAATATATTTAATTTTCTCTTAATGCAACTAATTAACAATTATTTTTTGTTATCCTCTACTTTTTTGGCAACCAGAATACTAACTTCAAATAAACCATACAGTGGTAAGGCCATCATAATCTGACTAGCCATATCTGGCGAAGGAGTTAAAATTCCCGATAAAATTAATATTATAATGAGTGCGTATCTGCGATATTTACGCATCAAAGTGCTAGATAAAATTCCAATTTTGGCTAAAAAATATACCAACATTGGCATCTCAAAAATTAATCCGCAAGCAAATGTAATGGTAGCTAAGAAAGAGATATACGATTCTAAGTTAATTTCATTACTTACCAATTCACTTACTTTATATGAACCTAAAAAGTTGATAGAAAGCGGAGATAACAAAAAATAACCAAATAATATCCCCATAAAAAACAACATAGAGCTAAAAAAAACAAAACCACGTGCGTAGGTGATTTCTTTATGACTCAAAGCTGGTTTTATAAACGACCACAATTGCCACAATACAAATGGAAAGGAAAGCACAAATCCACCCACAAAGGATATAAACAAATGCTGCGTAAACTGTCCGGTTATATCAATGTTAGATAGCACAAATCCCATTTCACGAACGCAGTACATATCAGAATTGGTAAGCCAATATGATAATTTGCACATTTGTTCGTAGGTCAAGAAATCTACTTTAATCGGACCAAACAAAATGGTATCAAATAATAAACTCTTATTAAGAAACACCA
>JAKRSG010000175.1 GCA_022402405.1 Bacteroidia bacterium
AAATTTGTGTATAATCAGTAAATTCTTTTTCTAAACGTAACAACTTTAAGTTAAGCAAATTTACCTTTAGTTTAAGCGGGTGGCCGGCAAGAGAATACCTATCTAAACTAATTATATCTACCTCGTTTAGCTGTTCAAACACTATAAACTTTGTTTTGAGCAATTCGCTTACAGAGTCTAAAAAGAGCTTATCAAGTTTAGTTAACAGCACTTCATTTTGAGGCAGTTCAGACAATATTTTACAGAAATTATTTTGGTATCCATTAGCTAAAGTCTCTATGCCCATATAGGCTTTTTGCAATACCTCGGATAGAATAGCATGTTCATTTTTAGAATCAGATGAACCTAAAGTTATCATAAATAATTGTATCATATTGGGGCGTATTGTTTGCGTTTCTTTACTTTCAAATATATCATAAAACGGCAATAATTTACTTTAAGTAATAAAAAATAGCTATGCGACAATATATATAACCCATTGTAAACAAATAATAGTAAACCTTGCAGGCACAATGCACAAAGGTTTAAAAATAAAATTGGCTAGAATACAAAAGGGATTAACGCAAGAGCAACTTGCCGAAAAAATTGATAAAACCAGACCACTGGTAAGCAATATTGAACAAACCGGCACAGGAAATTATTATACCCTTTTAAAAATTTGTGAAGTATTAGAAATAGATATTCAAAGCTTAGAAAACGAAGCCAACGAAACTGGTAAATCATACAAAGGCACCAGCTATGCAACCCTTCAAGAGGAGAATATTAACTTAGTAAAAGAGCTTCAATTACAAAAAGAACTCAGCGAAGCACAAAAAACAACCATTCAATCGCTACAAAAGCAAATTCAATTATTAGAGAAACAACTCAAGAAAAGCTAACGTTCAATCTTCCTGAAAGTAAGATTAATTCTTGGCTTACAAACAGCGGTTGATTTAGGAACTGCATGCTGCCAATGATTTTGCATTCCATTTCCCATGGTTAACAAACTACCATGTGTTAACCTAAGACTACCTTTAAGCTTTTTATCTTGCTTATGCTTAACGGAAAATAAGCGCGTTTCACCTAAACTTACAGAGGCAATAAATGGGTCTGAACCCAACTCCTTTTCATCATCACTATGCCAACCCATGCTATCTTTTTGGTCTCTGTATAAATTAAGTAGTACACTGTTAAACTCGTGTTTAGTAAACTCGCTAACCCACTCCTTTAATCGCAGTAATTCGGGCAGAAAAGCATTTGGCTCTAAGTGCAAACCAGAATAAGAATAGTCTGTTCCAGGCTCTCCATACCAAGCACACAACCTTGGCTGTGGAATGGTTTTACCAAATATTTTAATGCTATATTGTTGCCAATTTACCTCAGAATAAAGTTTTTTAAATAGCCTATCTGCCTCCACAGCAGATAAAAACTCAGGGTAAAAAAACAATTCACCATCACGCTTAATAAGCGACTTTTTATTACGAAACAGTTCCAATGATTTCCTTTATATTTTTTTGAATGTTCTCCGATAATTCCTCTAAAGGCAAATCATTTGAGTCTGTACCAAACGGGTTTTCAATTTCCTCTGCAATAAGCTCTAAACTTGCCAATACATAAAACACAAAACTAACCGCTAAGGTTATACCGTAACCAAATTCCCTTATAAAACCATAAGGCATAGTAACGATATAAATAAAAATAAACTTCTTTAAAAACATGCTATAACTATAAGGAATAGGCGTGTTTTTAATACGCTCACATGCCCCACAAACCTCGCTAAAAGTGCGCATTTCGGTTTCTATTTGCAATACCTGCCACTCGCTCAAAGCACCATCCTTTTGCATTTGGTTCAAACAGAAATACATTTTACCCAATACAAAATTGGGCTGGTGTGCTTGTTCTGGCAATTCTGGCTGAACCCATTTTTTATTGCGTAAATGAAACTCTAAAACTCTTGGAAATAAGAGCGCCCAATTACAAAACTCTGCATATAACGAGTGTTCTTTTACACTAGAATTGGCTTGTAATTTTAAGAACAAACTTCTTGAATGATTAACTAAAGTTCCCCATAATTTTCTGCCTTCCCACCATCTTTCGTAAGCTGTGTTAGTTCTAAAAACCAATAATATGGATAACACAAAACCCAATACCGCGTGCATGGCAGAGGTAGACTTAAACTGTAAATCTAATACCTCTATTTCTATATAAGCCAAGATAAATGAGTATATAGCTATACCCACAATAACCCAAAATAGCTTCCTAAATGTATCGCTTTTATGAAACTGAAAAATTAAACTAAACCACTCTTTGGGGTTGTATTGAACCATAATATATATTCGAATTACCGCGCAAATTTAGGTATAGTCTGCTTAAGAACTATGGATTATTAAAACTGGAAATTAAATAGCTTATAACGCCTTTGGTTCTTTTAATGTCGCGCTGATAATCGCCAAAATAATATAAATCGTACTGTGTTTGCCATGCCCTGCGTTTTAACTTGGTATTGTATGCCTCTGCATTTATAATAATACCTTTACTTAACCTAGAATACGGATACCTGGAGTTTAACGCGTAAGCATAACCATGACTAATGGCAGAATCTACCCTAATATCAAAAGTTATAGCATACTGAGTTTGCTTTTCGTTATACGAATACCCTTGCCTTTGCAAACGTTTGTGAGCATGTTCTGCAACAGCTTTCTCAAAAGAATAATCTAATAATTGTGGTGAGTAATTGTTGATTTTGAGAGAATAAGTGCCTCGCTTTGGAACAGCATTTACTTTGGTAAAATCTCTATATTTTACCGAGCAAGCACTCAACAAGATTAAAGAAAAAATCAAAATATTTCTCACATCAAAAATCTCTTAACTATTAACAAAATTCACATATTTTTGATTCATGTCAAAATTAATTTATAGATAACTGCTAAGAAATTAGTGAAAAAATTTGCTAATTAAACCCAATTGTATAGTTTTGAAATGGTATTTACCGCTATTAATAAAAAATGAAACACTTTTATCCCAGAGTAAATCTATTGATTTTTGCTTGTTTTTTGGGCTTTTCGGTTCAGGCCATGCCATTTGAAATATTTTTGGCCGACTCTCCAAACCAAGCAGATTTGCCCTTCTCGCATTACGACAAAAAACACAAGATGTTGAGTTTTTCTAAGTATATTCCTAGGCCTATTCCGGTTAAATGTTGGAAAGACACATCTCTTTACATACATTTTTCTGATACCGGCAGTAAGGATCGTTTTCGCCTTTCTATCGTAGGTGATTATGAATATACTGCCATTGTTTATTTTCAAATCATAACAGAAAAAAAATTCTGTATATACAAAGACTCGTTTCCTTTAATGGATTTACTATCGATATATATAGATGGTGGCGGAAATTACGGCACTAAACTGCAAAAAGAACGTGCCATAGAATCATACATAGAAGCTCTGTTCGACCCGCTTAATATAGACAAAGCGCTCGACCAATTGCCAGAAAGTATGTTGCCAGAGTATACCATTAAAGATAACTTGCATTACCTAGCCAATAATAAAGCTCAAAAGTTTTTCTGCTATACACGAAAGCCAGATTCTAATACCTTTATAGGCTTAGATCCTGTGCAGGGATATTGTTTAAAGTTTTACGAAACCCATAACGATTAGCAAAATCTTATCTTAAAAAACGTTCGAAGGTAGCTCTTTCTAATGTTTCTCTGTCGTCTGGATGCGCTATACTGGTTAATAGCTCAGCTCTTTGCTCCATATTTTTACCATATAAATTTACCGCACCATATTCTGTAACTACCCAATGTATATGTCCTCTCGTTGTAACAACACCAGCACCTTCCTTTAAAATAGGTGTTATCCTAGAAATACCTTTCCCTGTTCTAGAAGGCAATGCTATAATAGGTTTACCTCCCTCAGATAAGGCAGCTCCTCTAATAAAATCCATTTGTCCGCCAATACCAGAATATTGATACATGCCTATAGAATCTGCACAAACTTGTCCGGTAATATCAATTTCAATCGCACTATTAATAGCCGTAACCTTAGGATTTAAGCTTAGAACACGCGGGTCGTTTACATAACTAATATCTAAGCCTTTTACAATCGGATTATCGTCTACAAAATCATAAAGTCGTTTAGTGCCCAATAAGAAGCCTGTTACACAATAACCATTTATTATCTTTTTCTGACTGTTGTTAATCACTCCTTTTTCTATTAAATCAATGGCGCCATCCGAGAACATTTCTGTATGAAGGCCCAAGTTTCTATGATTACTCAAATTCTTTAAAACACTATCTGGAATAGTACCAATACCTAATTGTAAGGTAGCACCATCTTCTACTAAGCCCGCCACATTTCTTCCAATCTGTGCACATACTAAATCGGCACCAGCTGCATAAGATACCTCCGGCAAAGCATCTGTAACCTCTACAGCATAATCAATTAAAGAAAGCGGTATAAAAGCATCCCCGTGCATGCGAGGCATATTCGGATTTATTTGTGCAATAACCAATTTAGCCTTATTAACAGCTGCTTTGGCCACATCTACCGAAGTACCCAAACTTACAAAACCATGTTTATCTGGCGGCGAAACATGTATAAGTGCCACATCTAAAGGCAAAATCCCCTCGTTAAACAACTTGGGAATTTCACTCAAAAATACCGGAATATAATCTCCTCTGCTAGAATTTACAGCTTTTCTAACCGACTCAGAAACAAACAAGGAATTAATATAAAAATGCCCCTGTAAATCCTCAGAGTTTAAGTCGAACCCAATAGTACTAATACTCGTAAGCTCCACGTTTCTGAGCTCAGCTTTTCTATCCATCATGGCCTGAACCAAACTTATAGGCGTGGCTGCACTCCCATGAATAAAAACGCGATTATTAGATTGTATATGCCTAACAGCTTCTGCCGCGCTTACAAATTTTGTTTGCTTAATCATGCCACAAATATAAGCAGCTTTACAAGCAGAAATTTAGTTAAAAAACCTGACTTTAATAAGGTATTATCGCCTTCTTTGGTCCCTTAATTGTTTCAATAATTCACGTTTAAATTCGTGTTCAGCCACAAATAATTTTACTACTTTCTGTGCTGGCAATACCTTCTTAAACTCAATAGTGTATTGCTTTAAAATTTCCACCTCCTGCTGCCTAAGGGCTTGCATATCTACTAAAGCCTTTTCTGCCTCGGCTGGACTTAAATTATCAAGCTTAACAAAATGGTCACCCAAAATATTCTTCATGCCCATTCTGTTCTTCTCTAATTCATCTGAATACTTATTGTAAACTGGCCAAAATCGCTGGGCTTCTTCTGCTGTTAATTCTAGTTTTTTAGTCAAAAATCCAACTTTAAAAGCCTCTACCTTCTCACGAGGCGGACCATCGCCTCTTTGGGCAAATAAATGGCCTACTAAAAGCAAAGTAAACACTGTTCCAAAAATCAACTTTTTCATATTTCCTATTACTTAAATTTCATCTAATAATACATCCGATTCTATAATCCATTCATCCGAAGAATCCCAAGTAGAATCTGGCAATGACTTAATGTTTTCCAATTCTAAACACCAACCAGCATCACATAATAAATCTATACTCAGATCCTCACTTCCTATTTCCTCCAATACCACATCGGTACTCATAATATTGGCTTCCTCCTCGTTTGGCATTACAGGGCTGAACCAAAAAAGAAACCCAGCAACCATCAAAACAGCCGCAGCAGAAACCCAATAGAATTGAATTATCTTCGACTTCTTACGCTTTTCTTGTTCAGATATCTTTTTTAATATGGAATCCTCCAGGCTTTCAAAATAATTTACCGGTACCTTATATGAACCTTCAGCCCCAAGACTCTTCAAATAACTATCAATATGTTCATCTTCCTTTTTCATGATATACAATTTAGACTGCTCTTTTTTCTATTGGTTTAATGAGCGTTTAATAATTGACTCAATTTTTTTTACAGCATGATGATATGATGCCTTTAAAGCACCAACGCTCGTTTGTAATACCTCCGAAATTTCCTCGTATTTCATCTCCTCAAAATACTTTAAATTAAAAACAATTCGCTGCTTTTCTGGCAAGCTTAATAAGGCCTGCTCTAGCAATAATGCCGCCTTATTTCCATCAAAGTACTCCCCAGAAATAAGTGTTTCTGATAATTGTTCCTGCAACAATTCTAAAGGAACATGAATGCTTGTTTTTTTCTTTTGTAAAAACGCCAAAGCTTCATTGGTAGCAATCCGGTACAACCAAGTATAAAAATGACTATCCTCTCTAAACGATTCAAGTTTTTCCCATACTTTAATAAAAGTATTTTGTACTACATCATCTGCATCGTCATGGTTAACCACAATCCTGCGAACATGCCAATAAATTTTCCGTGAGTATTTATGCAATAAAAAGCCGTAAGCACGCTCACGCTGCTTTCCTTCCTTAAAGTCTCTTATCCAAAGTAAATCTTCAGGGGCTTCTTTCATATTTGCTTATACTGCACTCGTTCCTTTGATGCAAAGTATAGCAAATGGTTTAATTTATAAATATCTTTTGGTTCGAACCAAAATAAATTGAGTGCTAAGCTTGTTTCATTATACCTGTTTGATACAAGAAGTTTGCTTCTTTAACCAACCTGTTAATTTCGGAATGATAAATAATATCATAAGCTCCACTATTTACCAACTCAATATTTGCCTTGGCATTAAAGTCGGTAACCAACATTAAAACGGGAATTTCAGGAGACAATAACTGAACTTGGTTTAATACGTCTAAACCTTTAAACCCATCCATATTTCTGCCACTAATTATTAAATCTGGCTTATTGTATTTAAGCTCAAAACTCAAATCTGGAAGGTTCTTAATTCTTCTCAAAAAATAAGAACCTTCCGAATTTTCAAAAACTTTTTCAACCAAACGTATTACTGGGCAATTCGTTTCTACCAATAATATCTTAATTTCCCAAAAAGGGCTGCCTTTCTCACTTTGAAGTATAAGTTGTTGCGATTTCATAATTGTTATCTAATTGTTTATCATTTATATACGAATAATATATGCGTATTTTAAAAGATAATCAATAGTAGATAACCCAAACGAAATGCCAAAAAACTCAATTACTTATAAAGCGGAAAACCTTCCATCATTTGGTTAACTTGCTTGCGAACCTCAAGCAAAATGCTTTCGTTATCAGCGTTGGTTAATACTTTATCTATAAAAGAAACCACAGTAGCCATATCCGATTCTTTTAAGTTTCTGCTGGTAATGGCTGGCGTTCCAATACGAATTCCTGAGGTAACAAATGGCGACTTATCATCAAATGGAACCATGTTCTTATTGATGGTAATATCGGCTTTTATTAAAGCATTTTCTGCGGCTTTACCGCTAATGTTTTTGTTTCTAAGGTCAATTAACATTAAGTGATTATCGGTTCCTCCACTAATAATTTTATACCCTAAATCTACAAAAGCATTTGCCATAGCATCTGCATTTAATTTTACTTGCTTAATATAACGAGCGTAATCTGGTGTCAAAGCCTCGCCAAATGCAATCGCTTTAGATGCAATAACGTGCTCTAGCGGTCCGCCTTGTGTTCCTGGAAAAACAGCTCCATCCAAAATAGCACTCATCATTTTTATTTCGCCTTTTGGCGTTTTTAATCCCCATGGGTTTTCAAAATCTTTGCCCATCATTATAATACCACCACGCGGACCTCTAAGTGTTTTGTGCGTAGTTGAGGTTACAATATGACAATGTGGAATAGGATCATTCAAAAGTTTACCCGCAATTAAACCAGCTGGATGTGAAATATCTGCCAATAACAAGGCGCCAACCTCATCGGCAATCTTTCTTAAACGTACATAATCCCAATCTCTGCTGTAAGCCGAAGCACCACAAATTATCATTTTAGGCATTTCGCGCTTGGCTATCACTTCAACCTTATCCCAATCTATTAAACCTGTTTCTGGCTCTACTCCATAAAAACTTGGCTTGTATAATTTACCCGAAAAATTTACAGGCGAACCATGCGTTAAATGTCCACCATGCGATAAATCAAAACCCAAAATTTTATCTCCTGGGTTCAAACAACCCAACATAACTGCTGCATTAGCTTGCGCGCCACTGTGCGGTTGTACGTTTGCCCACTCTGCTCCAAACAAGGTTTTTAAGCGACTTATAGCCAAATTCTCAACCACATCTACCACTTCGCAACCACCATAGTATCGCTTACCTGGTAAACCCTCTGCATATTTATTGGTTAAAACAGAACCCATAGCTTCCATCACTTGTTTGCTTACAAAGTTCTCTGATGCTATTAACTCTAATCCGTGTTCCTGACGGTGTAATTCTTTCTCAATTAAATTGAAAATTTCTGTGTCTCTTGTCATGTTTTACTGTTTGAAAGGTCTTGCAAAATACTATTTTGGAACTAACTAATAAAATAGATTATTTTTGTGCTTCCAGTTTGGGTTCAAACCGAAAAGAAAAACAAATTACATGAAAGCAATCATTCCAGTAGCCGGCATAGGCACTCGATTAAGACCACATACTCATACTCAGCCAAAAGCACTTATACCTATTGCAGGTAAGCCCATTTTGGCACATATTACAGAGAGTTTAATTGAGGCCGGAATCCATGATTTTGTATTTATTATTGGTTACCTCGGCGATAAAATTGAACAATATATCCACCAACATTATCCCCAAATTAACACTCAATTTGTTATTCAAACCACCGGAAAGGGTGTTGGACATGCCATTTGGCTTGCCAAAAATTGCATACATAAAGACGAAGAAATTTTAATTGTTTTTGGAGATACCATTATCGATGCCAATCTTAAAGAAATTTGTAGCAAAGAGGGAAATTTTTTAGGTGTAAAAAAGGTAGACGACCCGCGCCTATTTGGTGTAGCAGAAATAGATAAAAACGGTAAAATTACTCGTGTTATCGAAAAGCCAGAAATCCCCAAAACAAACATGGCTTTAGTAGGCGTTTATAAAATAAAAGATAGCTCTTTATTATTAGATTTCTTAGATACAAACTTGGCCAAAAACCTCAAAACTCATGGCGAATTCACGCTTACAGATGCTATTATGCAAATGATAGAATCTGGCAAAGAGTTTTTTACTTTTGGCGTGTCTAATTGGTTCGACTGTGGTAAAAAAGAAGTGTTGCTAGAAACCAATTCGCTCCTGCTTAAAAAATTAAACTACAACACAGAATCTTACGTGTTCGAAAATACCATAATCATCCCTCCGGTATTTATTGGTGAAGGCTGTAAAATTTCAAACTCCATTATCGGTCCAAACGTTTCTATCGGAGAAAATGCCATTCTAAATTATGCCACTATTTACGATTCTATTATCGGACCCTACGCGCAAATAGAATATGCTATTCTTCATCGTTCGTTAATTGGTAACGATGCATTACTTAAAGGTATGAGTCAGAGCCTTAACATTGGCGATAGTACCGAAATAAATTTTGGTTAATCACTAATATAAAACCCTAATTTTTATGGTTTCTGGCATGCTTTTAAGCTCTCTAATTATACTTTCTTGGTAGGTTTTACTAATATCTGTAATAACATAACCAATACTTCCTTTAGTTTGTAAATATTGCCCTCCCACGTTTATAGCATGTTTTGCAAACAAGGCATTTATCTTAGACAAAACGCCAGGCTTGTTCTCGTGTATATGTATCAATCTGTGATACGATTTTAAAGGTGGCAAACTAAGCTCTGGAAAATTTATAGCACCCACTGTGTTTCCAGAATTCACAAAATCTATCAGCTTTTTACTAAGTGTATCAGCTATATTAATCTGGGTTTCTTTAGATGCAGTACTTTCATTTATGCTAATAAAAGCTGGCAAATTTTTAAAAGCAGATACTGCACTTTTATCGCTTGCATCCATCCCAAATCCTGCCAATAATCGCTGTTGTAACATGTGCTTCACATAGTCTAAATCAATAGCTTGGTCTGAACCAAAATATAATAAAATAGTCTGCGACAACATGTTTTTTAATACGCTTTTACCAATAGGTTCAGCCAAACCATGACCACTAAAAATACAGATAATATGGCTTTTCTTGGTTAGTTCGGGTATGCTATTTACATATTTTACATGGGCTAAAATTGGCCTTTCGCTAGAAGAAAACACCAACACATTCATGCCTATATTGGCCGCAGTTATGGCCAATAATTGAGTGGAATAATCGTTTCCAATGATGCCCAATGTTTTGCCAAAAAGATCTTGTTTTAAACGCTTGGTTAGTGTTAACATATGCAACAATGCCAGTTCGGTTAAACTGCGCATGTGAGCCATTGGAGCGGTATATAAGGGTAATCCTCTGGAAGAAAAATATTCGTTTTTAATCAGTAACTTATCATGGTCCCATGTAGCCAACGCCATAAGCTTTGTGCTTTTATCTGTAATCCAATTGGTATTCACATGTTTTCCAAAAACCAATAATTGTGCATCTTCCATAGCAGAATTAAACTCGGTTATTGAACTTGTGGCTGGCAGCTTAATTATTCTATAAGATTCTTTCCTAAAATTTGTCTCTGCTACAAAGGTTTCTTCACCCCACAATACAACTTTTATTCTCGACTTAGGAAATGAGACAGACATGGCTTGTTTATGGCTATATAAAATCTCGTCCAAACTAGCAGCTGTTGCGGGAGCTTTTCTAACAATATTATCTCTATAAACATTCTCGGTGTAGGCAAAAAACTGATTGGCCAAACCATGCTCATACACCTCTAAGTCTGTAAATCCATCGCCCACAAAAACCTTTTTACCATCTAAGTTTAGCGACTTCATAAACTTTACTTTTCCTTGTTCTTGAGATAAATAATTGCCTTCATCAGCCCCAATAATATTTCCTTTTTTATCATAGGTAAACGTGTTCGCAAAAACATGGTCGGCATCTATATGATACGACTTAACAATAGGCACAATAAATTCTTTAAAACCACCTGATACTATATAGATGTTACCTTTATTGTTTTTAAAAAATTGTTTGTTCTGACTAAACGATTTACTCACTCGTAAACGTAGCCTTTTTACCAACATTTGAATATGATATTTCTTTGCAGATAATAGAGCAATTCGTGCCTTAAGCGATTTTCCAAAAGGCATTTTACCATCCATAGCCAAATCTGTTAACTGCTTAATTTTCTCTAGCACAATGTCTAGTTCTGGGTTACCAGCTAAGCTAATTTCTGCCAGCTCTTCCATGGCTTCCACCTGGGTAAAAGTACTGTCAAAATCAAAAAAATAATACGTTGGCTTCATTTGTATTCTGTTGATGTCAAAAAAAAAGCAACCCAAGTGGATTGCTTTTTAAATTTCGTATGAATATATCCTAATATTTAGAAAATTTCTGTACCAACAAACCTCTATCTGTTTCGGCATACAAAACATATAAACCACTTTGTAAAGCACTCACCTCAATGCTATTGTTTAGTACATCGCCTGTTTGGGTAACTCTGCCCGACATATCCATGATTTTGTATGAACTTGGGTTCACACCTTCTACATGTAAAGCATTTGTTGCTGGTACCGGAAATACACGATATGTATTTTTCTCTACTCTTTTAATACCCACATTGGTTCCGTCGTAATCTACAATTACACGCATCATGCTTCTGCCATACATTAACTGGGAAGCAGTAATTCCTTCATAATTTGAAAGTATTATATAGAAGTCTTTCTCACCAAAGAAAGTAGTGTTAGGAGTAAGATTATATTTTAATACCTTTTTGTTAGAGGTATCATAAATATTGGTACCCGGTGCAAACCACCATTTTTGTGGCTGAAAATTAAACTCTATGCCGTTTCTGGCATTTCCATCAACAGCAGAAACGTCGGCACCTACATTAAATCTAAGTGTATCGTTATTAGGAGTCCAAACCACTAATTCAACCCCCGCAGAGGTGTCGTTAACATTCCAGTTATCATAATCTAATGGGTTGGTAAAACCAAATCTCAACTGCGCTTGCGCCGCAAATGAGAACAAAACCACACTACAAACAAGTACTAATTTTTTCATTCTATTCAATTTTTTCTCTTTTAATTCGAAAAAGGAATTACAAGTTTACAAAAATATTTGATGTAAAAAAACCAAAAATAGTTGCAAGGCCACAACTATTTTTGAATAGGCTTCACAATAACTAATTTCTGACCAATAAATACTTGGTCGCTACTTAAATCATTTGTAGCCATAATATCTGCAGGTCTCAATCCATATTGCTTAGCTATAGAAAACATGGTTTCGCCCTGTCTAACCACGTGTAAACCCGGAGTAGATTGAGGTTCTTTAGTATCAGCACTAGTAATGGCAGGGTTAATAATCAATCGCTGTCCCACACTAATAGATTGTCCTTCCAACAAATTTAAATACTGAATGGCATCCACACGAACACTGTATTTTTTTCCAATACTATAAAGAGTTTCACCCGCTTGCACAGTATGGAAAAAGCTCAAGTTTTCTTTAAACTCATGCAAAGTATCCTCTGTGCTTGGTTCAACCGGTTTTTGAGTGGCTATATTGGTCTTAGGATCATCATAAACCTTTACAGAATAAGTAGTATCCATCATTACGCTATCGGTTTTACTCACTGGCGCAATCTCAACTACATACACAGCAGGAGCATATAATTTAGGAGCGGCATCACGTTTATTTCTCAAATAAATTTGCTCGCCGGCAGCAGGTTCCTGACCAGCTTTTAACAAGTTTCTCTCCAATAATTTCTCCAATCTAACTGCATATCTCTGGCTGATCCAAAACATGGTTTGACCCTCAGCCACGATATGATACAGTGAATCTGTTTTTGTCTTTTTAGCTTTTAAGTAAATGGTATCACCTTCTTTACAAACAGCGTCTTTATCAAAATCATTGTACCTATATAACTGATGAACTTTAATATCATAATCCAAAGCAATTTGAGCAATGCTCTCTCCTTTTTTGGCAATTATACCCGGAACACCATTGTTTTCAAACTCCTTTCCATAACTCTTTACCACTTCTGCCTTCTCCTCTTTAAGCTCTCTATCTTCCTCCTCACTCAATTTTACTCCATCAAAACGCTGCAAATTATGTCGCTCAATAAAGGTTATTAACAAATCTGCATACTGTGGGTTGGTGGCATATCCAGCTTTTTTTAAGCCATGTGCCCACGATTTATAATCATGCGGGTCTAAATCGAACAAAAACGCATAACGCGAATTTTTCATCAAAAAATCTGAATGATCACGATAACTATCTATAACCGCATCGTACTTTCTAAAACATTCCTGCGGAGCATCATCATCTTCATACATGGTTTTACCCTTCCAGGTATTTTTACACTTAATACCAAAGTGATTATTAGCCTCGCGCGCCAAACGGCTATTGCCATTGCCACTTTCCAATATGCCCTGAGCCAAAGTTATAGAAGCTGGTATCTTGCTTCTGTACATCTCATCAACAGCAAATGCACTATACTGATTTATGTATTGCACTACCGTCATTTTTGGTATTACAACAACAGAATCGGTTTGAGCCAAAACTTGCAGGCTACAAAAAAGCGTAATGAATATAATTGGCAGTTTTCTCATGGTAATTGTACAAAAGTATTGTTTCAAGCTTGGTTAGCCATAGTGCATTGCCCACAATAAAATTGAGGTGTATAGATTATTATTCAATATAAAAATAGCATCCTTGTTAATCCCAAAAATAGTTGCAATTTTACAGTGCAATTTTATACAAGCTATCCATGAATTCTATCAAAAACCTGAGCCACTATTTATTCGTAAGCTTTGCCTTAGTTGCTATTTTATTTTATGGTCAAAACATCCTCATACCTTTTGTTTTTGCCCTTTTACTTTGGTTCATAGTAAAGCAAATTAGAGGCTTTATGGAGCGTGTGCCTTTTATAAAAAGCAAAACGCCCATGTGGTTAAAAAATTGGGTAGCTACCATTGTTTTACTTTTTTCTTTAAATGCATTGCTAAAAATTGTGATGCACAATGTAACCCTGCTCAGTCAATCTTACCAAAAATATCAAAACAATACCAGCATCATAATTCAAAAAATAAGTACACAACTAAATCCAGAAATTCTCGAACAACTCAATAATTTTCTTACCCAATACAATATTGCCGAAACCGTGCTCAACCTATTTAATTATTCTACTAATATCCTTAGTAACCTGTTTTTAGTAATTATTTATGCGCTGTTTATTTTTCTAGAAGAGCCCAGTTTTCTAAGCAAAATTTCTTTGCTATTTCCCAATTCTCAAGAAAAACAAAGTATACTCGATGTATTCAACAAAATCAACAATTCTATCTCCAAATACCTAGGATTAAAAACCTTTGTAAGCGTTCTTACTGGGTTATTTAGTTGGCTGGTACTCCTATTTCTAGGGGTAGATTTTCCTATCTTCTGGGCTTTCCTTATCTTTCTTCTCAATTACATTCCAACTATTGGGTCATTAATAGCCACCGTTTTTCCAAGCATATTCAGCTGCCTACAATTCGGAGAATTGCTGCCGGGCTTATGGGTTCTGCTTTTAGTAGGTTCAATCCAATTTTTGGTAGGCAACTTGCTAGAACCTAAACTGATGGGAAATAGCATTAATTTAAGTCCGCTCATCATTATTCTCTCACTTAGTTTCTGGGGCAGCATTTGGGGCATAACTGGTATGTTACTAAGCGTACCCATTATGGCCATCATCGTTATCATCCTCTCCAAATTCCCCAAAACCAAACCCATTGCCATTTTACTCTCTGCCAATGGTATTCCAGAGAAATAAGGAGGATAACTTTTAAAGGAAAACTGCTATTTGTAACTGAAATAATTTTTTTACTCTAATTGCTAAAATTTAAATTCTGTGCCTACCCTATACTGATATGTTTGATATTTAGCCCAAAACTCAGTATAAGTATTTGTACCATTATAGAAGGTGTTTAACATCTCAATTTGTGGAGAAACCCATTCAAATTCAGAAAAAAATTCCCAGGAAATAGACTTGTTCAACTGTATTGTTTTACTGCAAGCCAAGAGGTAAGACATTCCTTTTACATTTCGCCCATCTATAAAATTAGATCCATCACCTGACCAACCTCCAAATGTAGGTCGATTTAGATTTGCATAGACAAGTTCAGCTTCGTTTCTATATTGATTGTGTGCAACTCCAATACCTACATCAAATAAATTTTTATTCTTCCTGTGAAATTTATAATAAAGCATTACCGGAATTGTTGATCCAATTTGTTTTAATTTAAAACTCTCATAAAACAAATAGTTTCCATGGTTTATCATGGCTGTTTTGCTATTCATTCTATAGCCAAGTTTAAAATAAATATGGTTAGTAAGGTTTAAATGTACATTATATAATAATCCAAATTCTAATCCATCTGCTGTGCCATAATTAAAATCCTCATT
>JAKRSG010000176.1 GCA_022402405.1 Bacteroidia bacterium
TCAACCGGAGTTTCATGGCTTGGCCTACGGCCACCACGAAACTCTAGCTGTTAGCTGCAGTACATTATTCCAGTAGCATTCTGTCAATATATTTTTCATACCTCTCTATAAGAGCTGAAACTGCAATTTTTGAAATAAAACCACACATAAATGGTATTATAAAAAGAGTTAAAACTATACTAAAAAGATAGTTTAAATTTCCAGATTCAATCAGTAAAATTGAATTAAAAATACCAATAGAAATACTTATAAAAAACCAAATAAAATATCCAATGGCTATTTGTGAGGTCAAGGTGATGCTTGTCTTTCCATTTTGTAATTCAGAAATCTGCCCAATCAGTTTTGTTTTTCCTATTCCTCCTCTAATTAATGCAATATGATTAATTTTAATTTCAAATGATTCGATATTTTTAAACTCTCCTGAAATATGGGTATCATCAAACAAGACTGATTTCCTATTGAAAAAATTTGTCACTTTATTAATAATGTCAATCTTAGAAACATTATAAGTATAGGTTATACTTTTTGTTATTAATATTGATTTTATACAATTGAACATGATAATTTTAGCCTTACTTATTTGTATTGCAGCTAACGTTTTGGTGCCTTGCGCAGTTGCCGCATGAGGAGGCGTCAACATGAAGCAAGATAAAAACTTTCTGGGCAAAAACAAAATTGCCAATTAGAACTAAGTCGGCAATTGCGCAAGACACCTGTTAGCAGCTGCCCATTTAGTTAATAAATATTTTCCTATGTCCAACTATATTATTTTCATCAAAAACCTGAACAAGATAAATTCCTTTCTTAAAATCCGAATTGTGAATTTTGAACTCCCCAAATCCACTAGGTTCTAATAACACATATTCATTGCCCAATAAATCAGTAATCCTAACCTTAAATTGCTTCATACCTTGATTTTTCAACCTTAACGTGGAAAAATCTATAACAGGATTAGGAAAAATTTCAAAGGGTACACTTTCACTATTCAACTCTTTTAAACTAGTTGGATATAAATAAATGGTAAAATTATCCATAGGTCCAATACAGCCTACCGAATCAACAATTTTCAAGTAATAAGTAAGAGATGTATCTGGTTTGACTATTGGTTTTGCAGCATTTGTATCAGAAATATTGTAATTGGGAGTCCAAAAGTATTTATAAGGAGGGAAACCACCCTGATAAAGTGTGTAAAGTTCAACACTCTGTCCTTTAGTTATATATCTTACTTTTTGATCTGTAGTCATTGCATTTGAAGAAACCTTAACTTTCACCTCATCATAGCTAAAATCACCCTTTCCATCAATTACCATTAAATGTAAATCCACACTACCCAGATATATTAATTTCGGGTTAGAAATCGAAGTATCATTTAGATATCCAGAAGCCGACTTTATATACTTTGAACCAGGAATCTTGGTATACCAAATGTATTTATAGGGAGGAGTGCCTCCAATTGCAGTAGGATTACCTCCTAAAAATGTTGAGTCTAAATTTGTTTGATTAATACATAATTTTAAATCTGGACCTGCGTCTGCAATCACTTGTCCAACAATGCTTATAGGCATTAAAATTGTTAGAGAGAAGGTTAGGAAGGTTAAATAATGTTTCATAATTAATTTATTTGGGTTGCTGCTAACGGTTTCTGGCTTGGCGAAGGTGGCGATTTTCACCACAAATGTTGATGCGGAGAACCAAACTTTGATTAACCACAAATGTGTCTGCGGAGCACTGAACCGCCACTTTTGCCAAACCCGTGTTAGCACTTCGCCCTTCTTTTCTGTCGTGGTTGTTCATTATCATTTCGTGTCTGTCTTGATGCGTTGGCTTGGTGGCTCTTTTGCAAAATTTAGCTTTGGCGTGGGCTTGTGCGATTTTGCAAATGTGCCACCAAAAGCGTTGGCTAATTCTGATTACTTTTTATTTTCTTTGTCAAATAGTAAACCGCAACAGAACAATAAGGTCGATGTTTATTGTCTGTACGTTCCAACCATTTTACTCTTTCTTGTTCAAGAAATTTCACAAATGATGCTTTATCTTTTTTTGTCCTTTTACTTTCAAGTCTAACTCTCTCTTGAACTTCCAAATATATTTCGCTTCGTCCGTCTTTGAGTGTTTGCATATTCAGATTTAGTACTTCGTTCAGTTGTCTGTTTAGGTCTGCGTTGTCTGTGATTGAGCTAGATCGGAAGAG
>JAKRSG010000177.1 GCA_022402405.1 Bacteroidia bacterium
CTTAGTGCTTCGAAATTTAATGCAGCAATAGAACATTTGCATTTCACGATGAATGTGGATGGAAGTATAAATTGGCTTATATAACTGTTTTATAAATCTTTTCTAATATTGCCAACAACCAAACCATTTGGGTATATTCTATTCTGGAAGTTGTGATTTGCTTTCAAACGATGTTCTTTCTAATATTGCCAACAACGTGATGGCAAAATGAGCCACATAAACGGTAGTTGTGATTTGCTTTCAAACGATGTTCTTTCTAATATTGCCAACAACCCTTTTTAATTACATCAAATTATGTTAAAAGTTGTGATTTGCTTTCAAACGATGTTCTTTCTAATATTGCCAACAACACATTTGTTTTAAGAGGTTGTTGTTTTCAAGTTGTGATTTGCTTTCAAACGATGTTCTTTCTAATATTGCCAACAACTAAAAGGTAGAATACCCGCATGCAAATGGGTTGTGATTTGCTTTCAAACGATGTTCTTTCTAATATTGCCAACAACATATTTTTATTTCACCCGAATTAACACGGTGTTGTGATTTGCTTTCAAACGATGTTCTTTCTAATATTGCCAACAACTAAATAGCTATCATATCACCAATTTTTAACGTTGTGATTTGCTTTCAAACGATGTTCTTTCTAATATTGCCAACAACCCGAGACAGATACGCTGCGTGAGCTTTATAGGTTGTGATTTGCTTTCAAACGATGTTCTTTCTAATATTGCCAACAACCTTGAGCATAATACTTACCTAATCGTCCTTGTTGTGATTTGCTTTCAAACGATGTTCTTTCTAATATTGCCAACAACATCCTCAGCCAGAGCCAGAGCAAGACGAATGTTGTGATTTGCTTTCAAACGATGTTCTTTCTAATATTGCCAACAACCCACTTCATCACCTTGAGAATCCATGAACGGTTGTGATTTGCTTTCAAACGATGTTCTTTCTAATATTGCCAACAACCCTTGCCACCGTTAAGCACGTAGATAAAAAGTTGTGATTTGCTTTCAAACGATGTTCTTTCTAATATTGCCAACAACGATCCAAAAGCTACACATTGAAAGTGGCACGTTGTGATTTGCTTTCAAACGATGTTCTTTCTAATATTGCCAACAACCAAGCGTTCTAGCTGAGCAAAGATGTGATTGTTGTGATTTGCTTTCAAACGATGTTCTTTCTAATATTGCCAACAACTTAAGGCATCACCTAAAACGCTTCGCAATGGTTGTGATTTGCTTTCAAACGATGTTCTTTCTAATATTGCCAACAACCTCCAGCTATTCGGCTTTTTTATAGCCAATGTTGTGATTTGCTTTCAAACGATGTTCTTTCTAATATTGCCAACAACCCGCTTAAAATTGATAGTATTTTTACCATGGTTGTGATTTGCTTTCAAACGATGTTCTTTCTAATATTGCCAACAACGAACAGTATTACCCGAAGCGCGACCACACAGTTGTGATTTGCTTTCAAACGATGTTCTTTCTAATATTGCCAACAACTCCAATAGCGCACATCATCCTCGCTGGCGTGTTGTGATTTGCTTTCAAACGATGTTCTTTCTAATATTGCCAACAACCTTTCAAGTTGTGTAAGTGATTCTGAAAGGGTTGTGATTTGCTTTCAAACGATGTTCTTTCTAATATTGCCAACAACCAGTCAGTACGCCAAACGCAGCATCCAATGGTTGTGATTTGCTTTCAAACGATGTTCTTTCTAATATTGCCAACAACCATACCTTTTCTCCAATTCTCTTAGCAATAGTTGTGATTTGCTTTCAAACGATGTTCTTTCTAATATTGCCAACAACCTAATGAAAATTCTGTTATAATATCTAATAGTTGTGATTTGCTTTCAAACGATGTTCTTTCTAATATTGCCAACAACTAGCTATTTTATCAACTACCTCTACTAATGGTTGTGATTTGCTTTCAAACGATGTTCTTTCTAATATTGCCAACAACTGGAACGCTTGTATCTTGAATAATTGTATCGTTGTGATTTGCTTTCAAACGATGTTCTTTCTAATATTGCCAACAACAGTTTCCATTAATTTGGTTGACGAGCAGACGTTGTGATTTGCTTTCAAACGATGTTCTTTCTAATATTGCCAACAACGAAGGTGTGAAGTAGATATAAACAGCAGAAGTTGTGATTTGCTTTCAAACGATGTTCTTTCTAATATTGCCAACAACTATTGCTTAAAATTGATAATAATTTTACCAGTTGTGATTTGCTTTCAAACGATGTTCTTTCTAATATTGCCAACAACGTTACAAATCCGATTAATATAGTTACGACTGTTGTGATTTGCTTTCAAACGATGTTCTTTCTAATATTGCCAACAACAAAAAGGGGTTTTTAGGCCCCTTTTAGTGAGTTGTGATTTGCTTTCAAACGATGTTCTTTCTAATATTGCCAACAACGTTTCTATATATAATACAAATAGCGTGCCAGTTGTGATTTGCTTTCAAACGATGTTCTTTCTAATATTGCCAACAACGAACCCATAACAACACAAGCAATGAGCTACGTTGTGATTTGCTTTCAAACGATGTTCTTTCTAATATTGCCAACAACCAATTAGCAGGTTCAAATACTACAAAGGCAGTTGTGATTTGCTTTCAAACGATGTTCTTTCTAATATTGCCAACAACTAATTGTGCTTTAGATTGAGTACTAGCAGTGGTTTCGGCGGTTTTGATGAAAGAAAAAAAATGCACAAAAATGCCTGATTTGTTGATGCGAGTCAGGCTTTTTTTTGTTCTGTGAAATGGGTGTTTTGGAAGTATGATACAAAATGTATCATACATTTTGTATCATACATTTTGTATCATGGTATTATTTTCATAGATTTGTTTCATGGAAAAATTACCTAATCCTTTTTTGTCTTCAGGCTATATGGGTTCAGCCTATTTTTGTAATAGAAAGTTGGAAACGGGTTTGCTTACAAACTATATGCAAAATGGCATTCATGTTGCTTTGTTTGCCATAAGGCGCATTGGTAAAACGGGGCTTATTAGTCATGTTTTTCATCCCTTTCAAAACAGTAAGAAGGTAGCATGTATTTACATAGATATTTTGTCTACTCAAAACTTAAGCGATTTTACAAATCAGCTAGCTACGGCGGTTTACAATAGATTTCCGGCGCAAAAGAGTTTGGGTAAAAAGTTTATGGAAATGGTTCAACTCTTTAGGCCAACTATTACTTTTGATGAGCTCACGGGTTCTCCATCCTTAATGCTGAGTGTGCAAACGAAGGCTCAGAAGGAGAAGTCTCTGGCTCAAATATTTACCTTTTTGGATTCGCAAAACATACGGGTGGTATTTGCTATTGATGAGTTTCAGCAAATTTTAGAATACCCCGAAACCAATACAGAGTCTATTTTGCGCACCTTAATGCAGCAGTTAAAGAATACGTCTTTTATATTTTGTGGAAGCAATCAGAAACTTATGCATCAAATATTTAATTCTGCTAAAAGGCCTTTTTTTGCGAGTTGTACCTCCATGCATTTAGATGCTATTGCAGAATCAGACTATAAGAAGTTTATAGCAACAAAATTTAAAGAATACAATAGAACTATCGATGCCGAATGCCTTGATTTTATATGTGATTTTACCTGCTTACATACATTTTACACGCAAAACTTTTGTTTTAATTTGTTTTCCAAACAACATGCACATACCACGTTAGAGCATGCATTAGAAACGGCTGTTGAGATTCTTAAAATAAACGAAAGTACTTTTTATCAGTATAAAAATCTGTTAACTAAAGCTCAATGGAATTTATTAACAGCTATGGCTAAAGAAGAGCAAGTGTTTCAGCCACAGGCAAAGTCGTTTATTCAAAAATATAATTTGGGTACACCTGCCCTAGTAAAGCGAGGTTTGGAAGCATTGCTTTCAAAAGAAATGATATATTATCAGTCGGGAATAGAAAAGCCTTATTACCAAGTGTACGATAAATTTCTTATGCGTTGGCTCAGCAAGAATTAAATTGATTTTTTTAAAAGAGCTCCAGTTGCTGTGGGGCCAAAATTTTGGTAGTTTCTTTCTTGCCAAAGAAAATTTCCATCATCCCAAATTGTTTGTCGGTTACACATAATATTCCAATATGGCCTTTTTCTGGCAGGAGATCTTTTACTCGTTTAATGTGGACTTCTGCGTTTTCTTTGCTGGCGCAATGCCTCAAGTAAATGCTAAATTGAAACATATTAAATCCATCCTGAAGCAATTCTTTTCGGAAGCGAGCGTAAATTTTTCTCTCGGTTTTGGTTTCCGTTGGTAAGTCGAAGAATACAAGTACCCACATAATACGATATTCATTTAGGCGTTCCATTATTCAAAAATTGGGTAAGCAATTTTTCTATTTGTTCCTTCAAATCCTTGAGCTAGGCTGCTGGTTGTTCTTTGTAATGCCACTAACATCGGACTTCTTTGTTCGTTAATGATTACCTCCTTGGCCAGTAGAGATAATATTTTGGCTTTGGTGTCTTTGTCTAGTTCAATTAATTTGCCTGAAGATTCTTTTAGTATATCATAAACCAATTGATCTGCATATATCCTGTACGGTTCCATGATATCATCTGCCAAGCAATAGGCATTGTATTTATTCTTGTGGTGTATGCCTAAAGTGGGCAACATTCCGCTGCCAACCAATGCTCTGGCCACGGCGGCACGTATGATGGTATAAGAATAATTAAGTAGGTTGTTGGGGAACATTCCCATCCGCTCCCTGGTGAAATAGGGAATAAATTCGGAGAAAATGGTTTTCCAATACAGAACCGCAGCTCTTCCTTCTAAGTTGTAAGTATCGCCGCTATTTACGTCGGCTGCCCATTGCTTTAAACTTTTGCTTTCCTCCGTAAAGCCAATTTTGGCAAGCAATTGGGCTTGATTGCCAATTTTAGCTTTCATAGTCTGTTGCCACATTTGTTTCTTCAGCGGCTCACTTGCTTCAATTTGATTTCTGAACCGTTCTTGCATGGTATTATGTCCTTCGAGAGGCATAAGTAAAGATGCAGGCATGTGGTTGGCATCGCAACTAACTAAAGCAATGTTGTAAGCAGCCATTTGCTGCAATACAGAATGTGTTAAGGTTATTTGTTGGTGATCTAAAATTAAAATTCCTAAATCTTCTAAAGGCAATTGCTTCATTAAGGTTTTATCAATGCCTTTAGCTTCTATGGATTGAAGCAATAATTGCTTGTCTTTTACACTTACATAATAAGGGTTTCCAAGGTAAATGGTTCTTTTAATCATGGCGTAAATAATTGATTTTCTTGTGTTATCATAAATCATGCCAAGGATATTTTGCTTTAATAAAGTTCATAGCATGAATAGTGTTAATCGCTACCTAAGAATAAATACGATTTCAATAACCAAAGAAATTATATATTTTCGTTTCTATAAATCATTCCAAAATTCATACTTCATACTTCATAATTCATAATTCATTTGTTCAGTTTAAAAGATCACTTATTTAATAAGTTCAAAGTAGAAAAAATAGCAACAGAAATTGGTAATGTTTACCCAGAATTCGCTCGTCAAAAATTTGTGAAAGAAGTTTTGCAAGCCTTTCCAAATTTGGAGTTGAAAGAGCGTATTTATCATATTACAGATAGCTTACAAAAGCATTTGCCTTCAAACTTTGAAGAAGCTGTATCGCTTTTGGTTCAGGCCTTACCGGCGCCTTGTAACCCTGCGTTAAACGACAATGATTTTGGAGATTTTATCTATGCATCCTTCGCGCATTTTGTTGCTATGCATGGTTGTTCTAATCAATATTTAGCTATTTCATTTAAGGCGCTAGAGCAAATAACCATGCGTTTTTCGGCAGAAGACGCCATACGTTATTTTATTAATCAGTTTCCAGAACAAAGCTTGGCGCAAATGCAAAAGTGGACAAAGCATAAACATTATCATGTGCGCAGGTTGGCCAGTGAAGGACTTCGTCCGAAATTACCTTGGTGTCAGAAAATTTATGTGCCAATTGAGGCAAGTTTGCCTGTTTTGCATTTGTTACATTCAGATAGCACTCGCTTTGTTACACGTTCTGTGGCTAACCACTTAAACGATATTTCTAAAACGGATCCAAGCCTGGTAATTGCCGTTTTGCATGATTGGAAATCTAAGGCAATACAGAAAGAATCAGAGTTGCAATTTATAATAAAACATGCCTTGCGTACGCTTATTAAAAACGGACATCCAGAGGCGCTTCAACTTCTTGGGGTAGGTTCAAAGCCACCCATAAAATTGTTATCATTCGGTTTGAACCAAAGACTTAAATTCGACGATTATCTTGGTTTTAAATTCGAGATTTTAGCTGAAGAAGATTGTAACTTAATGATTGATTATGTTCTTTATTTTAAAGGCAAAAACGGCGAATCTTCTCGTAAAAAAGTGTTCAAGTTAAAGCAGCTTTCAATGAGTAAAGGTCAAAAATTAGAGATACAGAAATCTCAGCAGTTAAAACAAAATATGAGCACTAGAACTTTGTATCCGGGTGCTCAAGGTTTTGAGTTGCAAATAAATGGGGAAGTGGTAGTAAAGGACACTTTTTTTATAGATTAATCCATGCATAAAACGAACGAAAAATTCAAGAGTTACGCGGCATTTTTGCGAGGCATTAACGTAGGAGGGAAGCACAAAGTTCCTATGGTTGAATTATCTGAACTCATGCATAAATGGGGATTTGTAGATGTAAAAACGATTCTAAATTCAGGTAATATTTTATTTACAATTGCTCCTAAGCCATTATCCCAAATAGAGGATAATTTGGAAAAACTGCTTACAGCCCACTTTGGATTTTCTATTCCGGTTTTTGTGATTGATCTGCTGGAAATAGAAAAGATAGTTGCTCAAAATCCATTTGCATTTGTTTCGGTAACCAAGGATATTCGTTTGTATGTAACTTTCGTAAAAGAGAAGCCAAGTGTAGATATTCATCTGCCCATTGTTTGTAATGATAATTCCTTTCAAATTTTCTTAATACACGAAAATATGGTTTTCAGTTTTTTGGACGTTTCGCTTATAAAAACAACCGACGCTATGAAAGAATTGGAAAAGCTTTTTGGGAAGAATATTAGTACCCGAAATTGGAATACGCTTCAAAAAATGATTCACTAGTTTAATGTTTATTTTTATGAGAGCGTTATTTCTTGTCCTTTCTTATTCACTAGTTTTTGGTTCAAGCCAAATAAAAGCGCAAGATACTTTAGTTCATAAGACAAGATTAGGCATAGTGTCTAGCAGCATTGTAGCTGCCGAAATAGGGTTGTTGTATTATCTTCAAAACGTATGGTACAAAGACCAAAAGCCAGATGGGTTTAAGTTTTATGATGACTCAAAAGGGTATAAACAGGTGGATAAAATGGGTCATGTTTATGGTGCATATATGGGTAGTTATATTGGCTATCAATCATTAAAATGGGCAGGTGTAAACAATACGAAGGCAGCTTTAATAGGAGGTAGTGTAGGTTTTTTTCTTCAATTACCAATCGAAATTTGGGACGGAATGTATCCGGGCTGGGGCTTTTCTTGGAGTGATATTGGAGCAAATGCAGTGGGTTCAGCCTTAATAATTGGTCAAGGGTTATTTTGTGAAGATATTCCTCTAAAATATAAGTTTTCGTTTTCTCCAAGTATATATGCCCAGCAAGCGAATGGGTATTTGGGTAGTGGGGTTAATGAGTTGTTTTATGATTATAACGGACATACCTATTGGTTAAGTTTTGGAATAAATAAATGGGTTCAAACCGATAAAATACCCAATTGGTTGAGCCTAGCCTTTGGTTATGGAGCAGGAGGTATGTTTGGTGAATTTCAAAATCGTTTAACTTATAGAGGTGTGGTTATTCCGGAAACAGAGCGTTATCGGAAATTTTTGGTATCTTTAGATATAGATTTTACCAAAATACCTTGTAAGAATAAAACGATAAAAAAAGTTCTTAATCATCTATTTTGGCTTAAGGTTCCATTTCCTGCTGTTAGTTATAATACAAAAGGAGAAATTAATTTCTACCCTTTGTATTATTAAGTTCCTTGATAGCCCATTTGGTTATGTTTTGCTCTATGTAGTTTTTTGTTACGTCATACTGATTTTGGTCTTTGATTATTCTTTCATAATAGTCGCGCTGCCATACTTTTTCTATATCACTATACATCCTAAACCATTTTGTGATTTCTATGAGGCCGTGCATATGGTCTGGCATAACCACGTACGCATGCACCACCACGTTGGGGAAGTGTTTTGGGATATCTTCCCAGCATTGATTGGCATGGAGGCCTACTTCTGTATGAAACATTACCCCTCTGATAGGTAAGCTTAGATTAGCTTTTGTGTCTCTCTCGGGAAGTATATATCCGAAGTGGTGAGCCCTGTTTTGAGTGTTTATGGTGATAAAGTAAAATCCCGATTTGGAGTAGTCGTATCCTCGTTTGCGGATGAATTTCCTTCGTGGGAGTTGGGTCGGTTGGGGCGGATAATTATCCGCCCTTACGGTGCGCGGATTATCCGTTTGGGGCGGATTAGGTTGGGGCGGATAATTATCCGCCCTTACGAGGTTTTGTTTCATAGGTTTGGTTACTGCGGATTCCTTTTTCTTCGATGGTGATTTTCTTTTCGCGGTATAGGATTCCGATGGCTTTTTTATATACTTTTTTGCTGATTTTTAGTCGGGCTTGGATTTCTTCTGGTGATGAGTTGTCGTTTAGTTCTAGGTAGCCGCCGTTCTTTTTTAGGTAGTTTAGGATTATGTCGGTTTGGTCGCTTACATGTTTGAACCCAATTTTTCTTGGGCTCAAATCGATTTCGCCGCTTTCTTTTATTTTCTTTATATACATTGTATGTGTATCGCCTATTCTTAGTCGGTCATATACTTCGTTATGGTAAATGAGTCCGTAATGATTTGGTTCTATAAAGGCTAAATATCCCATTTGTGTATCGTCGAAAATTTGAACTTCTACTGGCTCACCTTCTTTTAGTTTGTGGTTTTCATTGCTTAGGTATTTTTTTATTTTGCTTGAACCAACCATGCGTTGGCTCAGTTCGTCTAAATAGCAATATACTAGGTAGTCTAAACCTACTTTCATGGGCATAAGTTGCTCTCTTGAGGGTATAAGCAGGTCTTTATCTAGGCCGATATCTGCAAAAGCACCAAACGAATTTACTTCGCTAATCTTGAGTTTGGCCAATTTCCCCACTTCTATAAGTGGAACCAAGGTTGTTGCTACTAAGCGGTCTTCCGAATCTTTGTATACAAAAACTTCTAATAATTCCTCTGCCTGCAAGGTTTTAGGGACAAACTTATTGGGTAATAAAACTTCGTTTCCTTTGTTATCTGCTAGGTATATTCCTTGTGGTGTATTTCTTTTGGCTCTTAGGGTGTTTTTCTTTCCAATTTCAATCATGCTTCAAAGGTAATTATTAAACTATCAAAATAACGATATCTCAAGAGGCTTCTTTGCAGATATCTACCAAACCTTTTTGTGATTTACTATAACCATAGTCGTAGCAAAAAACAATTTGTTGCCCATTTTTATGTTTTTTTACGTGGGTATGAAACTGAAACATAAATCCTAGTTCCATGATTTTTCTCTCATCAATGGAGTTTTGTGTGTGCTCAAACATGATGGCTAAGATGTTTCTGTTTCGTTTGAGCACTCGGTCTACTTCCTTTATAGACTGAAATTTCTCGCTGTACTTTTTGTTGTTAAAAGCGCTTCTACAGTGGTCGTCGCAGAATTTTTTGTCGCTTCTACCTAGTACGTTTTTGTTGCAAAATTGACATGTTTTCATAGGTATATTTATGGCTGAACCGAAATATACTCTTTTGGTTGAAATTATCTATGTCCGAAAATGGAGCTTCCCACTCTTATCAAAGTAGAGCCTTCTTCTACTGCAATTAAATAATCGCCGCTCATGCCCATGGATAGTTCTTTAAACGACTCATCGTTCTTAAAGTACGGTTCTTTAATTTCGTCGAATAGCGTTTTTAAGCCTCTAAACTCTGTCCTTATCTGTTCCACATCTTCTACGTTACTGGCCATTCCCATCAATCCGCATATTTTTATGTTATCCAAATTGTTCACTTTAAGCTGCTCTAATATGTCGTATAATTCGCTTTGGTTCAGCCCGAATTTAGTTTCTTCTACTGCTATGTGCATTTGAAGTAAACAGGGGATTACGCGTTGACATTTGGCGGCTTCTTTGTTTATTGTTTGAAGCAGTTTTAGGCTGTCTACACCGTGAATCATGGCGACAAATGGAGCTATGTATTTTACCTTATTGCTTTGTAAATGACCGATAAGATGCCATTCTATGTCTTTTGGTAAAATTTCATATTTGCCTACCATTTCTTGCACCTTGTTTTCGCCAAAAATTCGCTGACCATTTTGGTAGGCTTCTAATATGTTTTCGGCCGGTTTGGTTTTACTTACTGCAATTAATCTGGTGTGCTCACCAATTTCTTGGTTTATTTTTTTGATATTTGCGCCAATCATGAATAAAAAAATATTTTTCAAATATCCGATTCTAGTTGTACTTGTGCTATTTTTTTCTTGCGGAAATAAATCATTAGAGACGGTGGCTGAACCAAACAATTTATTGAGCAGGCACAAAGTTGCAGGGATTCTGGCAGATATGCATTTGTCTGAGGCTGCATTGCAGATTAAGACGAGTAATCCCGATTCGTTAAAGGCTTTTTCTGCTGGTTACAATAAATTTATTTTCGAAAAACATGGTGTAGACTCAGAACAATTTGTGCGTAGTTTTGATTATTATCTGAGTAATTCTCTTCAAATGGATACTATTATGAGCTATGTGGTAGATACATTGAGTAAGCAAGAAGCTATCTCAAGAGGTATTTTATCGGAGCCTATTGAAGTGATGCCATTGCCAGAGAATAAATAATTTTTAAAGAACAGAATTTTGCCTTTTCCAAAAAATATTGAACAGAAAATAGGGTTTTCTCAAGTGAGAGAATTACTCATGCAACGATGTTTGTCGCCAATGGGGCAGTATTACGTAGATCGTATGCGCTTTGCCAATAAGTATGATATCGTTGAAAAAATGCTCCTGCAAACAAAGGAGTTTCAAAAGTTATTGATAGAAGAAACGCCTTTCCCAAGTGAGCATTATTTAGATATTTCACCGTATTTACATAAGGCAAAAATAGAGGGTGTTTGGTTGTTGGAAGAAGAGCTGCAGCAAATAAAAATGGTGGTGCAGGCTTTTATACATGTGGCATCTTTTTTTAGAGAACGTAGTGGAAGATATCCTCAATTAGAATCTTTATTGCAAGGTTTAATCATTAATGATTTAGTCTTGCGTAGAATAGATAGAATACTAGATTCTGAAGGTTTATTGCGCCCGAATGCCTCGCCTGAGTTGGCAAAAATTTCGTCTAAAATTCATGAGAAGGAATCTGAAATTAGAAAGCGCATTCAGAAGCTATTTGATAAGTTTAGCGACTTAGGATATTTAACCGAGCAAATTGGAATTACCATCCGCGAAGGAAGGTTGGTATTACCTGTTTTGGCTGAACACAAACGTCATGTGCCAGGTTTTGTGCATGATGAATCGAGTACCGGACAAACCATATACATAGAGCCCACCGAGTGCTTCGATTTAAATAACTCTCTGCGCGAATGGCATATTGCTTACCGCAGAGAACGTGAACGTATTTTGTTAGAAATTACCGATCAAATTCGCCCGGAAATACCTGAGCTGGAAAAGAATTTGCAGCGACTTGGATTATTCGATTTCGTGCGCTCCAAAGCAAAACTAGCCATCGAAATGAAAGCCGATTTGCCAATTATTAGCAGGCATCCAGGCGTGAATTTGGTTCAGGCATACCACCCATTATTAAGGATGAGCCACGATAAAGCCGGACAGCAAACGATTCCTTTATCGGTTAGTTTAAACTCAGAAAAGTTCATTGTGGTAATATCTGGTCCAAACGCAGGCGGTAAATCTGTTTGTTTAAAAACCGTAGGGTTGTTGCAATACATGCTTCAATGTGGCTTGTTGGTGCCTTGCGAAGGGCACAGCGAAATGGGTATTTACAAGGAAATAATGGTAGATATTGGCGATGAGCAGAGCATCGAAAATGATTTGAGTACCTACAGTTCTCATTTGTTAAGCATGAAAAATTTCTGCGATTTTGCCGATGGGAAAACCTTGTTTTTAATCGATGAATTTGGAACGGGTACAGATCCTCAGTTTGGCGGACCATTAGCAGAGGCTATTTTGCATCATTTGGCTCAGAAAAGAGCCCACGGAATTGTAACCACGCACTTTAGTAATCTTAAAAACTTTGCTTCTCAATACAAAGGTTTAGAAAATGCCAGCATGCTGTTTGATCATGTTAACTTGCAGCCTTTATACATTTTAGAATTGGGTAAACCCGGCAGTAGTTATGCTTTTGAGTTAGCCGTTAAATCTGGTCTGAACCAAAACATAATCAACTACGCCAAAAATAAAGTAGGCGATAAGCAAAGGAAAGTTGACGAGTTATTGATTGAGTTGGAGAAAGAGAAACAATCGGTTCAGACCATAAAAACGAAGCTTGCCGACAAAGAAACCAAAACCGAGCAATTATTGAGAAACTATGAAAAGTTAAATTCGGAGTTAGAGCTCAACAAAAAGCTTTTAATTAAAAAGGCCAAACAAGAGGCGCTTGCCTTAGTAAGTGAAGCCAACAGCAAGATTGAAGCTACTATTAGAGAGATTAAAGAACAGCAAGCCAATAGTGAAATTCAGCGTAAAGCCAGAACTTTGGTGAAGGAAGAAATTCAGCAGTTTAAAACCGATTTGGTGGAGTTAAGTGGAGTGCAGGAAGAAACCAAGAAGCAATCGTTGGAGCAGGTAGATTCTCCATTAGAAGTAAATGATTTGGTTAAAATTGAAGGTCAGGAAGCACTCGGACAAATCATCTCTATCAATAAAAACAAAGCACTTGTGGCTATGGGCGATTTAAAATCGAGCATAGAGCTAAGCAAACTGCAAAAGGTGAGTGCTCAAGAATCTAAGCAAAAGCTCAAGAAATCTCCAACAGGTGTAGATTTTAACAGCAAAATGCAGCATTTTAATCATGAGTTAAATGTAATTGGATTAAGAGGAGAGGAGGCTGTTCGCAACTTAAATGCTTTTATAGATGAAGCTATTTTATTAGGTATAAAACAAGTAAGAATTGTGCATGGAAAAGGGTACGGTATCCTCCGTAAACTGATTCGCTCCGAGCTAAAAAATAATAAATTTGTTGCTCATACCCACGATGAACAAGTAGAATTGGGCGGCGATGGCGTTACCATTGTTACCTTAAACGTATAGTTTTCTTTTTGATTTTTAAGCATTTAATTTCATAATCAAACATTTTTCTAGAAAATTAGTTGTATATACAATTAATGTAGCTACATTTGTGTTTGTTAATTACAAATTACGGATTACGAATTACGGGTTACTAACGACCAAAGACCAACGACCAACGACTAAAGACTAAAAACTAAAATATATGACAACTAAATGGACAATTGATCCGATGCATTCGGAGATTGAATTTAAGGTGAAGCACTTAATGATTAGCACTGTAACAGGTAAGTTTGGAAGTTTTACTGCGAGCGCCGAGAGCGATGCAGAAGATTTTTCGGATGCTAAGATTAGCTTTAGTGCCGACATTAACAGCATTAACACTGGAAACGAGCAGAGAGATGGTCATTTAAAGAGTGATGATTTCTTTAATGCAGAGCAATTTCCTACGTTAAATTTTGTTTCAACTGGCATTAGCAAAGGAAGCAATGGAATGGTGTTAACAGGCGATTTAACTATCAGAGATGTTACTAAAAGCATCAGCTTAAACGTAGAGTTTAACGGTACTATGGTAGATCCATATGGTAATCATAAAGCTGGTTTCGAATTAACAGGAGTAATCAACAGAAAAGACTTTAACTTAAAATGGTCGGCCACCACAGAAGCAGGCGGTATTGTGGTAAGCGACGAAGTAAAGTTGATTTGTAATGTACAAATGGCTAAAATTGTTGCATGATAAATGCAGCGAGTACTACCTATAAAAATGTTTTAAAAGCCGCTTTTCGCGGTTCGTTAATTGCTTCGGGAATCAATATTGCTTGGTTATATAGCCTCGAGTTTTTGTTAAAAATTTCGGGTTTACCCAAAGGTTTTCCATTGGCTGTGGTATTATCAACTATTATTCCGTTGCTATTAGGAGCCATTTTATATGTAGTATTTGTTAAAAACTTTAAGAAGGGTGAAGTTATGTTTCTCATGTTAGCAAGCGGCTTCACCCTTTTAAGTTTGTTTCCTTCTTTTGAGCCTATGTTGCCCGATGGCAATCCTGCCCCAGAAAATTTTGCCTTACTAACCGTGCCAATGCATTTTTTTGCAGCGGTTATAGGCGTATTTTACATCCTAAAAAAGCATTAGTTTCATTCGGTTTGAACCAAATTATATAAAGCTATGAAACGTATTATTTTTATTATTCTATTTTTTTACAACATGAGTGCACAAGCAAAAGATACTATTTATTATGTGTTCGACCCAATGTGTGGTTGGTGTTATGGATTTTCGCATGTAATAAATGATGCTGCAAAAGCCTACGAAAAAGATTTTGAATTTGTGGTTATTAGCGGTGGAATGGTGGTAGGCGAAAGGGAAGGATTAATAGGAGATTTTGCCGATTATATTTTAGGTGTTTACAAAAGATTAGAAGAAACAGCAGGCGTAAAAATAGGTGAACCTTACTTGCAGAAATTACGAGATAAAACCTTGTATTCATCCTCTGTAGTTCCATCTATTGCTATGGTAGTTTTTGAAGAATTTAAACCAAACAAAATGGTTGAGTTTGCAGGCGCGGTGCAAAAAGCCATGTTCGTAGATGGTTTAGATTTGCGTTCAGATGAGGTGTATAAAAAGTTGGTTCAGCCATATGGCATTGATACCACTTTATTTTTAAGCAAATTGCATAGTGAAGAGTACAAGAAAAAGGCCTTTGAAGGATTTCAA
>JAKRSG010000178.1 GCA_022402405.1 Bacteroidia bacterium
AGATAATACTATCAAGGTTTTACCCGCCGATACTTTTTTTTGTGAGCAAGATGATATTACGATAAGTCCGATTATAACTGGAAGTAGTTATTTGTGGTCTACTGGCAGCAAAACAAAAGAACTAAAGGTTCGAGATGCTGGCATTTATAAATTGCAATTAAATTTATTGGGATGCATAATAAATGACTCGGTTTTAGTTACTAGCTGTCCAAGTAGTATTTACTTTCCTAATTCTTTTACGCCAAATGGAGATGGAATAAATGATTATTTTGCACCTGTTTTTCAACAAATAGATGGAATAGAATTATCTATTTACAATAGATGGGGGGAGCTTATTTTTATTAGTGATTATCCTAATTTTGCTTGGGATGGAAAATCTAAGTCTGGAATTGAATTGCCAAGTGATATATATTTTTATAAGGCACTAGTAATTCAAGAAAAGCAAAAGAAACTTTACAAAGGTAATGTAACATTACTCAGATAATTTATAGATAAAAGAAAAAGGCCACCTTTAATTGGTAGCCTTTTTCTTTTTTGTATTACCCAGCAACTTGCTTGCGAATAATATTTAAAGCGCCGCCTGCTTTAAACCATTCAATTTGTTGGGCGTTGTAAGTGTGGTTTACAGAGATGGTATCTACACTGCCATCTGCATGTGTTAACTTCATGGTTAATGGTTTGCCTGGAGCAAATTCTGTTAAGCCAATGATGTCTATTTGATCGTCTTCTAAGAATTTTTCGTAATCGTTTTTATCACTAAATGTTAAGGCTAACATACCTTGCTTTTTAAGATTGGTTTCGTGAATTCTAGCAAACGATTTTACTAATACAGCACGTACGCCTAAATGACGAGGTTCCATGGCTGCGTGCTCTCTTGAAGAACCTTCTCCATAGTTTTCATCTCCTACTACAATAGAACCAATGCCTTGTGCTTTATAGGCACGTTGTACTTTTGGCACCGATTGATATTCGCCCGTTAATTGGTTTTTTACGCTATCTGTTTTCTCGTTAAAATAGTTTACGGCACCAATTAACATGTTGTTAGAAATATTATCTAAATGACCACGATATTTTAACCACGGACCAGCCATAGAGATATGATCTGTAGTACACTTACCTTTTGCTTTTATCAAAAGCTTTAAACCATTTAGGTCGCTTCCTTCCCAAGCAGCAAATGGATCTAATAATTGCAAACGATCAGAAGTTGGAGAAACAGCTACATTTACCTGTGAGCCATCTGCAGCAGGTTCAATATAGCCAGCATCTTCCACTGCAAATCCTTTGGTAGGTAACTCGTCGCCCGATGGTGGATCTAACTTTACCTGCTCACCTTTATTGTTGGTTAAGGTATCGGTAATTGGGTTAAAAGATAAATCACCGGCAATTGCAATAGCCGCTACCATTTCTGGTGAAGCCACAAATGCGTATGTATTTGGATTTCCATCTGCACGTTTAGCGAAGTTTCTGTTAAACGAGTGCACAATGGTATTTTTCTCTGCTTTTTCTGCACCCACTCTATCCCACATTCCAATACACGGTCCGCATGCATTGGTAAAAATACTTGCGTTTAAGTCGGTAAAGGTTTTTAACAAACCATCTCTATCGGCAGTATATCTTACTTGCTCAGAACCCGGATTAATGCCAAATTCTGCTTTGGTAACTAATCCTTTTTCAACCGCTTGTTTAGCAATAGAAGCAGCTCTAGATAAATCTTCGTATGAAGAGTTTGTACAAGAACCAATTAATCCCCATTCTACTTTTAAAGGCCAACCGTTTTTAGTAGCAGCTTCTTTCATTTCAGAAACTGGAGTAGCTAA
Source organism: Bacteroidia bacterium (assembly GCA_022402405.1). GTDB lineage: Bacteria > Bacteroidota > Bacteroidia > UKL13-3 > UKL13-3 > B1. Next base: position 1,818 of record JAKRSG010000178.1, read on the forward strand.
ATCTGGAGTAAATGGTCCGTTTAGGTGCGGGGTTAATTCGTCTAGATTTATTTCAATTACTTGGTCAAAATAGGCACTTGGGTTAGCATAAACTTCTGGGTCGCCAGTTAAATGGTGTTTAATTCCATTTGCTAAATCGGCCACTTCATTTCTGCCAGTTGCGCGTAAGTAGCGCTCCATGCTTTCGTCGTAACCAAAAGTAGAAGTGGTAGCACCAATTTCTGCACCCATATTACAAATGGTTCCTTTACCAGTACAGCTCATGCTAATGGCACCATCGCCAAAATATTCTACAATAGCACCCGTTCCACCTTTTACAA
>JAKRSG010000179.1 GCA_022402405.1 Bacteroidia bacterium
AACCTTCACTGTTTTTAGTGAAGGTTTTTATTAGACTGGCGGAGCGGACGGGACTGCACACATTTTTAAAACCATCTACTTTTGAATACATTATGTAGCACCTATTCTATTAGACGAGGGGCAACAATGGTGAAACAAATTTGATGCTTTATTTTGGGTTGTTTTGAGTTGTTTTGGGTTTGTGGTTATATTTTGATTAGGAATTCTTGGTTGTATTTCTTTTAAACTAAAGTTGGAAATAGTGTAAATTCAATTGAAGTTACTCTATTTTATGATTACTCGGTTTTTATATTTTGCAAATAATATTTTTCGAAAGGTATCCTTTCCTGTCCAATAAAGGTTTCCATTTTTAATTTTTATGGTTTGAATGTCAAAACTTTGATAACAAATCAGTCTATTTATAAATTCATTTCCGATATCAAAATTATTTGAAAATGCATTAGGAAAGTATTTTTTTGTTATGATTTTCTCTTTACCACATGGTCCTAATGTTGTACTGAAAATCATGATAACTCGAAAAAAACTGATAGGAGAACCTAGTAAAAACAAATTATTTTCAGCATTTATTATGAAGGTATCACAGCAATTTATGATTAAATACATTTTTCCAAAAGATGAGTCAAAATAGGCAGGGTTTGGTGCAAAATTTACCTGTATATATCCTGAATCTAAACCATTGGTTAGGATTCCTTCTTTCACACTAAAAGATGCTTTCTCTTTGTCGAGATAACTTTCAATTAACCATAATGAATCATTTAAATTTGATAGTCTACCAGTTGAGTATTTTCCATTAAAGTGTCTGTTTTCCTTGTATTCAAATGACGTATCTGTTAAGAAAATTTGTTCATTTCCGTTAGAGTAAAGTCCCTGAATTGAAGATTTACATGATAAGATGCATAAATAGATAAATAGAATAATTGTTGTTTTGAGGTTTGGCATATAAATATAATTTTATTTTAACCTCTGTGAATTACAGTCATTATATGGGCCGAATTGACCAGACCTATCAAGCCTGAAATGTTTCATACCCCTATATTGATGATTAACTTGACCATTATTATTAATACTTTCCATCCCTTCAATCAAAGTGGTTGAGATATCAGTTGAATAGGTAACTTTTATCGACGGGTTATCAGGTAATGAAAATGGACTTATAAAATACTGTCTGATATATGCCTCTTTTTCATCAGTCAAGTCATCATATAATGTTTTATTCGTACCGGGAACCCCTTCTATTTGGCCCGTATGAATTTGATATCCATGCTTTGTTTCATGTGCCAAGTTTTCAAAACTACCTCTGTAATAATTAATTATTGTGGTTCCATTTGATTCAAATGTCAGCTGCGCCTGTTCATTAGTTCCAGGTTGAATTTCATTAAAAGTAAAAATCTTGGAGGATTTTTCTAATTCATCAATTTCAGAAATAGCATTTTGCATTTGAATCTTACCTTTGTATGCTTCACCATGAGCTTTTAGATATAAATCCGCAAGAGTTGCATTACCTTTTACTTCTGTATTTTGAAACTTCTTGAGGAATTTTTGTTCGTTTTTTGCAAACTTTTTTTCCATTTTTCTGAAATTAGCTTTCATTTCAGAAGCAACTTTTCCGTCCTTTTCTGGATCTTTCCATGTATTTCCTAAAACATCTTTATAAAATATAGGATTATTCGCAAAACATAAATAGCCACTCATAGATAAATCTGGCACCGGATCCAAATTCCACCTTCTACCCAACCTACAATCATATTCCCAAAACTCGGCAGTCATAATATTTCCAACACCAGCCACCTCATCATCTTTCTCTTGCCCATTAAACCCAAACCTATACTCATTCGCAGAAAATACCCTCCCCGCCAGCGGGGCACCAAACGGACTATAATCCGTAGCAGAAACAATGTTTGCAGAGGAAGATTGAATGGTATCACCCATGCAGGATAATAATCTTTTATCCGTTATCACGGCCAATACATTACCTAAACCTGTGCTGAGCACCGTCGAAGTATGATTAGTTAGTTCGTAGTTTTTGTTTCCCCTTTGCAGGTATAACAAATTGAATTCATACTGCGCAAAGAAAGCATAACTTGTGCTGAGCTTAGTCGAATAACTTGTGGTGAGCGAAGTCGAACCATAGGCGGTTTCAGAAAAGTTTCCTCCAGTTTCGTTTGCTGTAAATTTCACAGGGCTAATATACTAAAAAAATCTGAACATAATTCGCAGGATTTCGGGATGGTCACGATTAAGAAATCCCGGTAATCTTGAAATCTCGTAATCGTGTACAGACAATTATTCAAGAATAATAGAAATGTCCGATTCTAATTTGGCTAAATCGTTTTCAATAATATTCCATAAAATTTGAAAATCAATACCCATATAATCATGCACAATTCTATTCCTAAAACCACGTATTCTGTGCCAATTTACAGAGGGGTATTTTTTTTGAAATCTTCAGGAAGTCTGTTGGCTGCTTCACCAATTATCTCAAAATTTCTAATAACAGCATCAAGTGTTTTCGAATCTGCCAGAAAGCTCTCAAATGAATGGTCTAAAGTATAAACTTTTATTTTGTTTATCGAATCTAATATGTCTGTTAGTAGTAGTTTTGGTTCTCGATTAGACATAGTTTAAATCATTTTCAATGTGCTTAAAATACGCATCTTTAATCCCATTTTTTGACACCAAGTCTACTTTCAAATGTAATATATTCTCAAGTTCATTAGCTAAGTCTATAAACTCTATACCTATGGGAGTGTTAAAATCAACTAAAATGTCTATATCACTATTTTTAGTTTGTTGTCCTCGACCATAACTTCCAAAAATGGCAAGGTTATTCACACCGTATTTATTGGCTAGGCGTGGTTTATGGTTTTTAAGAGTTTCTTTTATACTTAATAGAGATTTCACAACACAAATATAAAATAAAACTTACATTTATCAGTGGGCATTAAAATACACATTCAAAATAATACCTTTATTATCTTGAAACACATTTTGTCCATTTATCTGCCTTCCAAATTGTACAATTTGGTTTAAATAACCTGCTTCTATTCGTAAATTTTTATTCCATTGGTAGCCTAGCAATATTCCCAGTCGGTTTTGATCAAACACATTGGCATTTACATTTTTGCCAAAGCCTATAAACACCTCATTATACATAGCCCAATAAGGTGTTTTATCTCCTATGGCTGAACCAACAAATGGCGCCTGCATTCTAAACATATAGCGTATTCTATGAAGCAATGGATATGAATCTTCACGATTAACATTTGCCGAGCTGTATTTGCCTACAAAACGCTGTTCTAACATAAACCTATGCGAGAAGCTTACTTTGCCTTCGTTATGGGTTAATTGTGCCATCTGAAATATTCTGTGTTCTGTGAAGTTTTTGCCATATGCATTTAAAGGGATGTCTCCATAATTAAAGGTTTCTATCCAACCATAACCTGCTCGCAATAAGATACCATTACTTGCTTGATAATTTACACCTACACGCAGTAAACTTTGTTGCCAATCAGTAATATAGTTGTCTCTTCGCCATTGGTACTCGGTGTGTACGCCAATTTTATCTGTAAGTTTTATCGTTCCAAAATAATTGTACCAGCCAATATTTTCGCTCGTTTGTATTCTGTTGTTTTGAGCTATAACAAAATTTAGGTTCAAACATACAATAAGGCATAGGTAGTAAAAGATTTTTTTGTACATGATTTTATCTTCATCAATAGCAACAAAAGTGACAATTTACTTGGTTCAAACCAAATAAAAAAGCACCTCCAAATGCTTGAAGGTGCTTATTTATATGTTATGAAATTTTATTCTACAACAATTTTGCGGGTTTGAATGAGTTTATTCTGGCTAACTACTTTATAGAAATATATGCCTTTTGTTAATCCTGGTATTGATAACTCAGTTTGGGTATTTAAAATATTGCCCACAAATACAAGTTCACCAAGTATGTTTATGAGTTCAAATTTTAAATCGTTTTGCATCAAACTAGTTGGAATGCTAATAGTAAGCTTATCAGAAAATGGATTCGGATAAACGCCTATAGGTTCGGCCCGAATTATTTTATTGATACTGGTTGGTGTGCCATATTTTAATTGTGCAAAGGCGGTATTGTCGCATTGCAGGTCGGCAACTCCATTAGGTACATATCCAATGGCTAAGCTATCTGTAACGGTATTGTAGCAAATCATTTTTCTGTTTAGGCCATTCATGGCGCCAATAACTATGTATGTGCTAGTTCTTTGATCGAAACATGATGATGCAGCAGCGAAAAAGGGAAATTGGTTTATGGCAATTTTAGTGGTAAGGGTGCCATTGCTAGCATTTATTTCTACAATATCGCTTCCTAAATAAGTATTACTCGAGTCAAGTTTTGCCATACGCGCATAAATTTTATTATGCACGTTATCGTAATTTACACCCGAAAAAATTGTTCTGTGAAAGGAAGTAGTAATAGGCGTTTTGGTGAAAGTAAATATACTATCTCTGCACCTCATGGCATATAAATGTGTGCTAAAATCTGTATGTATTCCAATATGATAGATGATGCCATTATTGGCATCAAAACCTATGGCATCAAACAATAAACCTGTTAAATTTGGTTCAGTAAAAATGCCCACTGTGCTATCTTGATTGCTGTTAACATTATGCGCTATTACCCTAACAGTTTTTAAAGAATCCATGGTAAGTTTATACATGATTCCTGTGCTCATGTCAAACTCGGTACCTCACCGAACTAGAATCTAAGGCATTCCATTTGGCAATGTCTATCTTGCCTACACGATTGGTATTATTAGCGCTAATGAGAGAAATTTGAGCCGAAGTAAATACAGGTAAAAGTAGTAAGAGGTAAATAATAGTTTTCTTCATAATGCAGAAATTAGGTTAATTTAAAGATGTAAAACACGTTTAAATAATGTTACTTCTGCAAGTTAGCCAAAAATAAATTAAACAGAAAATAATTATTGTTCCCTCAAATAACTTTACAAATACACAATATTTGTAACTATCGGACAAACTTTACTCAACATAGCACTTACGCCGCAATACTTGTCTTTACTGAGGTTTACAGCTTTCTCCATTTTGTCTTTATCCTCTGTTTTAATAAAGTATGTGAGGCGAATTTCGGTGTACATTCTTGGATGTTCGTCGCCTAAATCTGCTTCTACTTCTATGTTAACATCGGAATACGAAACATGCATTTTGTTTAATAAGGATACTACATCCATGCCGGTGCAACCTGCTAAAGAAGATAGGAGTAGGGGTTTCGGACTAGGACCATTATTCTCTCCGCCGCCAGCTTCTGTGGTATCTAGTGTAATATGGTGACCATTTATCTCGGTATCAAATTCCATTTTTCCAACAAAACGAGTGTTGGTTTTGTGTACTGTTGACATATTATTACTCCTGAATTAAACTTCTAACAGAATGCCACGAACCTCCATTGTATGCTTGAAGTCCGTTTTGTTTTAAATAGTTTGTTGCCTGAGAACTCCTCATGCCACTGGCGCAAACACATACGATTGGCTTATTCAGTTTTTTAACCGAATCTAATTTGCCCGCAAGCTTATTTAAAGGAATATTTTTAGAACCTTTTACATGTCCGCCGCCATATTCTCCTTCGCTGCGAACGTCGATAATTACGGCACCTGCCGCCAATTGTTCTTTAACTTCTTCGTTTCCCTTACTAGAGAATAACGATTTAATAAACTGTAACATAATTTCTATTTAAATTGTTGAATAATGGCAGATAATTGATTAGCTGGAACCACTCCGCTCTGCCTCCAAAGTGTTTTTCCTTCTCTAAACAAGATAAGCGTTGGAACGCCTTGCACCTGAAAATGCGCCGCCGCCTGCGGATTCTTATCTACATCTACCTTAATAATCTTTACTGCATCACCCATCTCCCCAGCAACCTGGTCTAATATAGGCGACATCATCTTACACGGTCCACACCAAGTGGCCGTAAAATCTACTAATACGGGAGTCTTCCCATTGATTAAATCGTTAAAAGTTGACATATTTTTTTAATATTAAATTACGAATTACGAGTTACGAGTTATGTTTTTTGAATTATGAGCGGTAGCGAAATCCCGCCACCGCAAGAATGAATTATGCTTAGCCCGCCGAAGCTTTAGCGTAGGTGGGAATTTAGAATTTCGGATTTTGTTTTTCGAATTTAGAATTTAGAATTTCGAATTTATTTCCTAAACATGTCTCCCAAAAGGCCTCCCATAAAGGTGCCGTAGAGCGTCATGTTTATTGGGTTAGAAGTTATAGCACATGTGCCATCCGCACAACCCACAAAGTAATAATACGCATACCCCGCCAAAGCCCCCAGCCCAGAAAATATGCCAATCATCTTGTATTTTTTTATATAGTTAGTCATTTGTCTTTAGTCTTTAGTCGTTAGTTTTCATACTTCATAATTCATTCCCGCAGTGGCGGGATTTCGCTACCGCTCAAAATTCATACTTCACATATAGCAATCACACTTCTCTATGCACGCCAGTACCGATGATAAATTAAGCTCCCGCAAACTATAATAAGAACTCGTTCCCTCTTTTCTAACCTGCAACAATCCCTTGCTACGCATATTGGTTAAATGATGCGATAACAACGATTGCTCACAACCGGTTTTTTCAATCAGCTCGTTAACCGATAACTCCGCCTTGTTCTGCAATTGCGCTATCACCGCCAAGCGCGTAGGATGCGCTATGGTCTTTAATATATATGCCGCTTTCTCTAGTTTGTTTTTATCAAGCTCCATTTCGTTTACAAATATATGAACATATTTTCATATAGCAAGATATTTCTTCTATTTTTTTTCTTATGATTAAACAATCAGTCAATTCTGTTTTATTTGTAACATGATTATCGGCTTCGATGCTAAACGAATTTTCTACAACAAAACGGGCCTAGGCAATTACGCACGTTCTCTAGTTGCCGGTCTGAACCAACTAGCGCCGCAGCATAGCTATCATTTGTTTACTCCAGGCAATCGAATCTATGCCGATTTTTTGGAGAATGAGACCAATGTTACTCGACATTTCCCAGAAAGTTTAATGCATAAAAAGCTGCCTTCGCTCTGGCGTTCTAAGGGAATTTCGCAGGATATAAAAAAGGCTGGTGTTCAAATTTATCACGGATTAAGCAATGAACTGCCCAGCACTTTGGTTCAGCCCGAAATAAAAAAGGTGGTAAGTATACACGATTTAATATTCTTGAGGTTTCCGCATTTATATCCTTGGTTGGATAGAAAAATCTACGAAAGAAAATTTAGGCAAGCTATACAAAATGCCGATTTGGTGTTGGCTACTTCGGAGCATACCAAGAAAGATATTTTGCATTTTTATGATTGCGATGCTTCCAAAATTGAGGTTTTATATCAAAGCTGCGATGCTCAATTTTCGCAACGAATTACGGATGAACAAAAGTATCTAATGAAGCGTAAATATGGTTTGCAACGCGAATATATTTTAAGTGTAGGCACCTTAGAACAGCGAAAAAACCATCTTAATTTGTTAAAGGCATTTGTAAAAAGTGATTTGCACGATGTAGATATTTTGCTCCTGGGTAAAAAGGCAGATGCGTATCCTGCGCTTATAAAATTTGTGCAGGAACATAACTTAAACGATAGGGTAAAATTTATACACGACGCTCCTTTTGCAGATTTTCCGGCTTTGTATCAAGCTTCTTTGGGAATGGTTTATATAAGTTATTACGAGGGATTTGGAATACCTATTTTAGAAGCTATGCATTCGCAAATTCCGGTGCTTTGTGCCACCGTTTCTTCTTTACCAGAAGTGGCGGGTAAGGCTGCCATTTATGTAAAGTCTGATCAAATTTCTGAGATTGCAGATGGCTTAAATCAACTCGTATATAATCAACAAAAGCGAACCGAGCTGCTGGGTTTGGCTCAGACCGAATTGCCTAAATTTTATATGCCAACTATTTGCTCGCAACTCCTCCGTTCCTATTCTGCCTTACTTTCGTAACTGCTTTCACTCATTTTTTTAATACCTTCGTTGCGTGAAAATACCTTTGTCTGAACCCATTTTTAGGAAACTAATTGATACTGTTGAAAGTCAGAAACAAGAGGCTTTTGTTATAGGTGGATTTGTACGAGATATGCTCATGAACCGACCATCAAAAGACATAGACGTGGTGGTAGTGGGCGATGGTATTGAGTTTGCTCAGGCTTTTGCTGCTAAGTTAAAGGGCAAAACAGATTTGGCTGTATTCAAAAATTTTGGTACAGCTATGGTTAAAAATAATCATTGGGAAATAGAATTTGTAGGCGCTCGCAAAGAGAGTTATAGCAAGGAAAGTAGAAAGCCTGCTGTTATTCCGGGTACTATAAAAGACGATCAATTGCGCAGAGATTTTACCATCAATGCCTTGGCCATAAGTCTTAACCAACATAATTTGTTTGAGCTCGTAGATCCGTTCGAAGGTGTTAATGATATCGAAAGAAAAATCATCCGTACGCCGCTAGAGCCAGAAATAACCTTTAGCGATGATCCGCTCAGAATGATGCGCGCCATTCGTTTTGCCTCGCAACTTAATTTCGATATTCATCCGCAAACCTTCGCTGCCATTAAGCTACACGCAGAAAGAATTCACATTGTTTCTATGGAGCGTGTTAGCGAAGAGCTCAATAAAATCATGTTAAGTCCAAAGCCAAGCATCGGGCTAAACCTACTCTTTGAAAGTGGATTGTTGAAGCTCATATTTCCGGAATTGCAAGCCATGCATGGCATTGAGGTGATAAACAAAAAAGCTCATAAGGATAATTTCTATCATACCTTGCAGGTAGTAGATAATGTATGTAAAGAAACCAATAACTTGTGGTTGCGTTGGGCTACTCTTTTACATGATATAGGAAAGCCTGTTACCAAAAGGTTTATAACAGAAGAGGGCGGTTGGACATTCCATGGTCATGAGGACAGAGGCAGTAGAATGGTCTCTAAAATCTTTAGAAAACTAAAATTGCCTCTCAACGAGAAATTAAAATACGTAGAGAAATTAGTTGCCCTGCATCACCGACCAAAGGCATTGGCAGAAGATGGCATTACAGATTCTGCTATCAGAAGGTTAATTGTAGATGCCGGCGATGATTTGGAAGATTTGTTTACCTTGTGCAGAGCCGATATGACCAGCAAATTCCCCGAAAAAATAAAGTTATACCGCGGTAATTTACTAAAAGTGCAAGAACTTGTTAAAGAAGTAGAAGAGCGCGATGCCCTCAGAAATTGGCAACCTCCCATTACCGGAGAGGATATAATGAGGCACTTTAACCTTTCTCCTTGCCGAGAAGTAGGCCTCATCAAAGCAGAACTCCGCGAAGCCATCCTCGACGGCGATGTGCCCAATTCGTACGAAGATGCCTACAACAAAATGGTAGAAATTGGGAGAAGAATTATGAATGAAAACTAATTATGAATTTCTTCCATTCATAATTCAAATCTAACCAAAATAGGGCTCAAGTAATTCTTCGAAATTATAGAAACCCGGACCTTTATTTTCTAAGTTTTGTGCTACAAATAGTACCCCATTTCCAAATGCTTCTCGGGAGATTGACTCATGAATGAGGCGTACGGTTTGGTAGGGAAATCCGAATATAATTTCATGCTTACCTACAATACCGCCAGCCCTAACGGTGTTTATATCCGATTTGTTTATTTCTAATGCCTCTGCAATTTTTAACGCGGTGCCCGAAATACCTTCTTTCTGTTTAAAGTGTTCTTCAATAATTTCGATGTCGGCAAAAGGCGCAATCTTTTTTAGATACTTAGATGCAAGTAGCAAAAAATTAACACCTAAGGTAATGTTGGGCGACCAAAAAACGGTGGTTCTTGAAGATAAACTTGTTAAGAATTCTAAGTCTTTTTCTTCGTAATGCGAAATAGCAGAAATGATCTTTATACCGCAATTGGCTGCCTCGTTACCATAATAATGTATTCCTTCACTAGAACTAAAATCTATGATAATATCAACAGGGTGTTTTTCTAATAATAACTCTATCTTCTTAGTATCCGAAGAAAATATATGTCCGCCACCTTCCATCTCAATTCCCAAAAACTCTGCTACCGACCTGTTATCCATTAATTTCTTGCGCCTAATTACCCATTCTAACGAAACACTATCATTTTGCAACAAAGCATTCGCCACAGCCTTCCCCGTTTTCCCAAATCCCATTAATCCTATTTTCATATGTAAAAATTAAAACGTTAAACAAAAACACATAATGTGTCTAAATTATTAAAATGCAGTTAATTATCTGAAAAATTAAAATTGCATTAAAAGCAAATGTAGTAATAATTATGAATTATGAAGTATGAATTATGAAATTTCTAAATTAACCCCATTTCATAATTCATAATTCATACTTCATAATTATTTTGCTTTCCACTAAAAATATATAATCTTCGCAGCAAGTATTAGTGAAATGGCGGTATACAAATTTAAAGTGTATTTTGAGGATTACGACGATATCTATCGCGTAATAGAGATTAAGTCGACGCAAACTTTTCTTGATCTCCATAAAGGGATTTTGGCAAGTATAAATTTTGATGAAAAACAACTTGCTTCGTTTTTCATGAGTAATGATAGCTGGAAAAAAGGTCAGGAAATTACGCTTGAAGATATGAGCGAAGATGGGGCTGAACCTATCCCTGTTATGAAAAATGCTAAGTTGAGTCAGTACATCATAGACCCTCACCAAAAAATATTGTATGTGTACGATTTTATTGAGTGTTGGACAATGCTCATAGAGCTTACTGGTATCAGCAAAGAGGAAAATCCAAAGCTTAAATATCCTGTGTGTGTAAAGTCGGTTGGACTAGCACCAAAGCAATATGATAAGGTGCAAAAGTTTGGTATGGTAGACGATAATGAGTTTGATGAGATTACCAAAAATTACCTAGATCATTCAGATGAAGAGCCAGGTGAAATTGCCGATGAAGAAGCAGATGAGTTTGGTCTTTTTGATAATGGCGAAGGCGGAGAAGATGCCGTTGTAGAGGATTAGTATTACATGCACAATTTACAATTAACTAAGCCTCTTATTGTTTTCGATTTGGAAACAACGGGGATAAGCATTTCCAATGATCGTATCGTAGAAATTGCTTGTATAAAAGTATTTCCAGATGGGAGAGAGGAGAATCTACATAGGAGAATAAATCCCGGAATGCCCATTCCAGCTGAGGTTACAGCCATTCACGGAATTAGTGATGCAGATGTTGCCAATGAGCCTAAGTTTGAAGAAGTGGCCCGAGAACTTGCTACCTTTATGCAAGGTTGCGATTTTGCAGGATTCAATTCTAATAAGTTCGATTTCCCAATGTTAGTAGAAGAGTTCTTACGAGCTGGGGTAGATTTTGATGTGGAGAATCGTAAGTTTATAGATGCACAGCGCATTTTTCATATGATGGAGCCCCGCAATTTAAGTGCTGCTTATAGGTTCTATTGTGATAAAAATCTTGAAAACGCACACAGTGCCGCTGCCGATACTCAAGCCACTTGGGAGATTATTCAGTCGCAGATTACTCGCTATCCTCAGCTAAAAAATACCATCGATGAGTTAGGGAAAATTTCGGGTCAAAACAACCTAGTAGACCTTGCCGGACGAATGATATACAACGCCGAAGGCAAAGAAGTATTTAACTTTGGAAAGCATAAAAATAAACTGGTAGAAGAAGTATTCAAAAAAGAACCCGGCTACTACCAATGGATGATGGATAACGACTTCTCCCTAGACACCAAACGCCGCCTCACCAAAATCAAACTTAGAATGAAGTTTGGGAATTAACTATTTCTCCAGCACCTCATACATATCCAACCTTCTGTCTTTCCAATTCAGCACCGTGCCTGTATTTCTAGCACGTTCTAAGGCGGCTAAGTCGAGGTCGGCAATAACCACCGTTTCTATATTGGTGCTACATTCTCCAGCAATGGCATCTGGTGGAAACGCAAAATCACTTGGGGTATAAATACCCGATTGTGCATAGTTAATATCCATATTATCTACCGATGGAATATTACCAATAGTACCCGCAGTAGCCACAAAAATCTGGTTTTCCACTGCTCTTGCTTGTGCGCAAATCTTAACGCGTAAATGACCATGTTTCTCATCTGTGCTAAAAGGTACAAATAATATTTTGGCACCTTTGGTACAAGCAATTCTTGCCATCTCCGGGAACTCAACATCGTAACAAACATTGATAGCAATTTTGCCACAATCGGTGTTAAATACTTTTACCTCATTGCCCGGCTTTACGCCCCACCACTTACTTTCGTTGCTAGTAATATGAATTTTATACTGCTTTTCAAAGGTGCCATCGCGTTTAAACAAGTAGGAAATATTATACAAATTTTCGCCTTCTACCTGCAAATGCGTTCCTGCAATGATGTTAATATTATACTCTAATGATAAACGTGAAAACAACTCAATATACTCTTTTGTATAATCGTCGAGCTTTCTAATACTGTCTTCCGGACTCATACTCTTATACTCGTGTAAAGAGAGTAATTGCGTGGTAAATAGCTCTGGGAAGAGCACAAAATCCGATTTATAATTAGAGGCCACATCCGTAAAATATTCGCACTGTTGTGCAAATTCTCTAAAGGCTCTAATCTTCCTAAGTTCATATTGTATGCAACAAATACGAACTTTTTTCATCAATACATTTCGTTCCTTAATCTCCGGAACATAATCCAAATTTATCCACTCCAAAAGTAAAGCGTACCCTTCACTCTCGATGTCTTCTGGCAAATAGTCTTTTATAATTCGCTGTATCGTAAAACCCTGAGATAATTGAAACGTAACTACAGGATCTTTAATTTTTTTGTCAACAACCCTTTTTATATATGCCCTAATTCCAAAATCCTCAGAAAAAGTATGAAAATTTGGAACCCTTCCACCAATAAATATGCGTTTCAGATTCTTCTCTAAGCACAATATCTTGCGCATTTCATAAAGCCTTCTGCCAATCTTTAATCCCTGGTAATCGGGGTGCACCATCACCTCAATACCATACAACGTATCGCCTTCCTCATCGTGGTTCGTAATAAACCCATTGTCGCAAATCTCCTTCCACGAGTGGTCATCGTCGTACTCATCCCAACTCACAATTAAACTACTGGCTGAACCAACAATTTTTCCCTCGTATTCTACTACCTGCATGCCCTCAGGAAAAATCTTAAACTGACTTTCCAACATGGCTAATGTCCACGGATCATTCTTTGGGAAACAAACCTTAGAAAGCTCCATGATATCCACTAAGTCGGATTTCTCGGCATTTCTTTCAATCAATTTTGGCTTACGCGACGGACGGGTTTTCATTTGTTGGTCTTTAGTCTTTGGTCGTTGGTCTTTAGTCTTTGGTCGTTAGTCTTTAGTTGTTGGTCTTTAGTTGCAATAATTGGATGAATATCGTCTTTAGTCTAAATTACTAAAGACCAAAGACCAACTACTAAAGACCAAAAACCTACTTCAAATTATGCCATACGTTTACTACATCATCGTCTTCATCTAAACGATCTAGTAACTTTCCAAAATCTTCTTGTTGTTCTTCGTTTAGTTCTACTGTTGTAGTTGGTATGCGCTGTAATTGGGCGTTTACAATTTCGATGTTTCTTTCTTCTAAGGCTTTTTGCATGGCACCAAATTCTGTGAAAGGAACGGTGATGATTAAATGACCTTCTCCATCATCTTCCATTTCTTCCATACCGTAATCTATCATCTCTAATTCAAATTCTTCTAGGTTAATTCCAGAAAGATTTACGCTAAAGATTCCTTTGCGTTCAAAAATAAAATCTAAGCTTCCAGAGTTTAACATAGTGCCACCGGTTTTATTCATGTGGCTGCGCAAGTTAGCAATGGTTCTGGTTGGATTATCGGTGGCGGTTTCGATGATAACGGCTACGCCATGCGGACCTTTACCCTCGTATGCAATTTCTTCAAAATCTTTATCTAATTTGCTGGTGGCACGTGCTATGGCAGCATCGATATTAGCCTTAGGCATGTTTAATGATTTTGCATTAGCAATAACCACACGTAAACGAGAATTACTGCTTGGGTCGCCAATGCCGCCACCTGCTTTAATAGCAATGGCTATTTCTTTTCCAATTTTTGTAAAAGACTGACTCATCTTAGCATAGCGAGCAAACATTTTGTGTTTACGTTTCTCAAATACTCTTCCCATAATTATTTCTATTGTTATGATATTTACTGCAAATATAAGCGGCTTTTGCTGAGTTTAATTACCACTTTTGTACGCAATATTGATTTTCTTTTGCGAAATTGCCAGCATGTTTACAAATCAATGGCATATAGATCAAATGGGAAATCGCGTTAGCCTTAGCAATGAACCGCTTAGAATTGTTTCTTTGGTGCCTTCGCAAACAGAATTATTGTACGATTTTGGATTAACCAAAGAGGTGGTTGGACAAACATTATTTTGCATACACCCAAATGAAATGCACCTTGTTAAACCAAGAGTTGGCGGAACAAAAAAGCTCGACATCAATAAAATTAGAGCGCTAAATCCTACTCTCATTATTGGTAACAAGGAGGAAAATACTCGAGAACAAATAGAAGAGCTACAAAAGGAATTTCCCGTTTGGATGAGTGATATTCAGAATTTGGATCAGGCCATAGATATGATAGAAAAATTGGGAACCATGCTTGATAAAAGGATTAGAGCCCAAGAAATTATTCAGCAAATTTTAG
>JAKRSG010000180.1 GCA_022402405.1 Bacteroidia bacterium
CTTCCGATCTAACAGCAGCTCCTGGTCCGGTTTCTCCATTAGGAACTAACGGAGATTACTTTACCATCGCAACTGGTGCAGCACCTATGACATTTATTTCAGCTGATGTAGTTAGAAACACAGATGGTGTTTCAGCTGGTGCATTAAACATGCCAATCATCAGAGTTAAAGTAAGTGTAACTGGTGTAGTTCCAATTAGTGCTCGTAACTTTAATTTCTCTAGAACAGGCACTAGCAATCCTTCAGCCATTGCAAATGCCAAAGTATATTATACTGGCACCAACCCTAACTTCTCAACAGCTAACCAAATTGGATCAACCATAAGTGCTCCAGTTCCAGCTACTTTCTCTGTAAATCAAAACATTACTTTGGTTGATGGCGATAATTATTTCTGGGTTGCTTATGATGTGGCAAGTGGAGCTTCGTTAGGAGATTCATTAGCAGCTGAATGTGCTAATATTACTATTGCTGATACTGTAAGAACTATAGTATCTCCAGCTGCTGGAAGTCGCGTAGTAACATTACCAATGACACTTGTTTCTTCAAATGCTGCTCAACCATTAACAGCTAAAGTAGAGCAAAACTCAAATAACAATTTAATTCTAAGATTGGATGTTGAAATGAGTGCAAGTGGAGCTCCAATTGCAGCTAATTCATTTACATTTAACACCAATGGATCAGTTGCACCAACAGTTAATATTACTAATGCAAAACTATATTACACTGGTAATAATGGCAACTTCTCTACTTCTACTTTATTTGGAACGTTTACTGGACCAAATGGAGCCTTTACCATAACTGGAAATGTAAATTTAAATAATGGAATGAACTATTTCTGGTTAACCTACGATATACCAAGTACTGCTGTAATTGGTGATTCAGTTGATGCTGAATATACTGGTTTAGTATTAAATGGTTCAGCTCAAACCGGACCAGTTACTACAGCTCCTGCAGGTGCAAGAGAGATACGTGCTCCATATTGCGTATCGGGTGCAACTGTAGCTGGGGATTCAGATATCGGAAGAGTTATAATGTCTTCAGGAGGTAACCCTATCATGAATGTTGGAACTGGTTGTGGTACTGCACAAGCATGGGCAACTGGCACATACACCAACAATACAGGTATTGGTGGCATCAATTTAGTTACAGGTTCTACTATAAACTTTGATATTTGTTATGCATCTTCAGGTGCTGCTTATAACTCGGGTTTAGCTATTTATATAGACTTTAACCAAAACGGTTTATGGGATGCTGGTGAAATGGTATATACTTCACCTACTCAATTATCAACTAGCTGGATTGGTTCATTTACTGTTCCTTGTACTGCGTTAAATGGTCCAACAAGAATGCGTTTAGTTGCCATTGAGTTTACTAACTTAACTTTAGCAAACTCATGCGGTACATATAGTTATGGTGAAACTGAAGATTACACAGTTAACATAGTAAATGCTCCACCTACATATGTGGCATCAAATGCTATTCAACAAATAGGTCAAGTTGGTGCTGGTACTAATGATGTTCCAATTTTGAGAGTACCTGTTAAAGTTGTTTCTACATTATGTATTCCAGGAACCATAAATCAATTAAACTTCAATACTGCTGGTACTACTAATGCTGGAGATATCGTTTCTGCTAAATTATACAGAACTGGAATTAACGCTCCATTCTCGGTTAGTAATTTAGTAGGTACTGTATCTGCTCCAAATGGTGCTTTTAGCTTCCCATTAACAGATACAACCTTTAACGATACTAATAATTACTGGTTAGCTTACGATGTTTCATCAACAGCTTCAAACAGTAATTTATTAGATGCCCGTTTTGATAGCGCATTGGTATTTGGTGCTTGGAGAACTCCAATCAATTCAAACCCAACTGGTGCTGTTACAGTAACTGTTCCTATGACTTATTTAGGTTCAGACATTATACACCCAACAATTGCGAAGGTAGAACGTGGAACGGTTAATAACCAATTCTTAAGAATCATGGTTAGAACATCATCTACTGGTGCACCTATTAATGTTACACAATTTAGTTTGAACACTAATGGTTCGGCTAACCCATTAACAAACATGGATAGTGCCATTATTTGGTATACTGGTTCTAATCCTAACTTTGCAACAACCAATTTCTTTGGTGGTGTAGGTGCTCAATCGGGTGCATTCAACATCAATGGTTTGCAAAATTTAGGAAATGACACAAACTATTTCTGGTTAACGTATAACTTACCTGCTACTGCTGCTATTGGAGATTCATTAGATGCAGAATTAAGTAGCATTACTATTGCAGGTACTCCGCAAACTCCTACCACTACTGCTCCTGCAGGTGCTAGAGAAATTAGAGCTCCATATTGCGTATCTGGTGCAACAACAGCATTCGATTCAGATATTGGTCGCGTAATCTTTACCTCAGGTGGTTCGCCAGTAATGAATGTTGGTACAGGATGTGGAACCAACCAAGCTTGGGCTAATGGTACTTATACAAATAATACTGGTATTACTGGTATTAATTTGGTTGCAGGTTCTACCATTAATTTTGACATTTGCTACGCTTCATCAGGTGCTGCATACAACTCTGGTATGGCTATTTACATAGACTTCAACCAAAATGGTTTGTGGGATGCAGGTGAAATGGTTTACACAGCTCCAACACAGTTATCAACTAACTGGATTGGTTCATTCACTGTTCCTTGTACAGCACTAAACGGTCCAACCAGAATGCGTATCGTTTCTATTGAGTTTACTAATTTAACATTAGCTAATTCATGCGGAACCTTCTCATATGGTGAAACTGAAGACTATACCGTTAATATTATCAGAGAGCCTGCTTCTTATGTAGCAAGTACTACTATTCAACAAGTAGCTACTACATCTGCAGGGGCAGTAAATATTCCGATATTAAGAGTACCACTTATTGTAAGAGCTACTCCATGTTTACCTGGAATTATTTCTCAATTAAACTTCAACACTGCAGGTTCAACTACAGCTGGAGATATCTTGAGTGCCAAATTATACAAAACTGGTAACTCAAATGTGTTTAGTACTGCTAACTTGGTAGGCACTGTTGCAACACCAAACGGCGACTTCTCTTTCTTAATTAGCGATACAGCTGTTAACGATACCAACAATTACTGGTTAGCATACGATATCAGTACTACTGCTTCTAATTCAAACGTAGTGGATGCTAGATTTGACTCTGCTTTAATCTTCGGTACTTGGAGAACTCCTGCGGTTTCATCACCAGCTGGTAACGTAACAATTTCTGTACCTATGACATACATTAGCTCTAACGTAATTCACCCAAGTTTAAGTAAGGTTGAAAGAGGTAGTGTATTGAACCAAATGGCCAGAATAATGGTGGTAGGTTCATCTAGTGGTGCTACTATTCCAGTAACAGAATTTGCATTAAATACAAATGGTTCAGCAAATCCATTAACCAATATCGATAGTATTATGGTATGGTATACTGGTGCTAATCCAAACCTTGTATCGCCTGTATTCTTTGGTGGTTCGGGCTCTAACACAGCTCCATTTAGTATTACTGGAAGCAGAAACTTATTAAATGACACTAACTATTTCTGGGTAACTTATAATATCCCTGCAACTGCTAACGTTGGCGATTCAGTGGATTTAGAGGTAACTTCAATCACTGTTGGTACAACTCCACAAACTCCAAGCACAACAGCTCCTGCAGGTGCTCGTTTAATTAGAGCTCCTTATTGTGCCTCGGCAGCTACTGTGCCTTTAGCTGATGGTGAAATTTGGAATGTTACTTTAGGAACCTTAAACAATACATCTAGTTGTACAACAACAGGTGGTGCAGGTTCAATACAAGGTGGATACTCTAATTTCACTCAAGTAGCTGCTCCAAGTCTTTTAGCAGGTTCTATTACTCCATTCTCGGTTAACACAAGTACTTGTGGTGGAAACTATGATGGTGTGTTAGGTATCTGGATCGACTTTAATGATGATGGCGACTTTACCGATGCAGGTGAGGAAGTTCATATGACTACTCCTTTCCAATATGGTACTGCTGTATTCCGTACAGGAGACATTACCATACCTTTAAATGTACAGCCTGGTGTAAAGAGAATGCGTGTATCATTAATTGAAACTACCGTTTCTCCAATTTCGCCTTGTGCTAGTTATGGTTATGGTGAAACAGAAGATTATTCAGTTAATATCTTACCTGCACCAATTCCTACCACTTATGTGTGGAATCAAACTGCAGCAGCTTCATTTACTGTTGCAAGCAACTGGACACCTAATCGTACCATCAGAAACCTAAACGACCGTTTAGCATTTAATGCTAATGCAACAATCAACAACGTTACTACTCAAGAAGTGGCTAGCATTGATGTTAGCAACAACGCAGTAGTTAACTTAAATGCAGCTGCAGGTGAAACCTTATCTGCATGGGATTCATTAAACTTAATTAGTGGACGAATAGTAGGAAACAACAACCTAACATTAACAGTAGGTAACAGAACAAACATAGGTACTATTACTGGTACAGGTGGTGTTCAAGGTACTTTAGCTCGTTGGGTTGATACAGTATCCGCAAGTGTTAACTTCCCATTAGTTCAAGGTGGTGCTAGCAGAAGAGCTACATTAACTACACCTGCAACAGGTGCTCCAATTGCACGCGGAACTGTAATCGTAAGATTTGTTCCTGGCATTCCAAGCTCTGCTGGTGTTCCTTTCTTAGATGGATTCTTACCTGTAAACAAAATCTCTGAAAACGGAGTTTGGAGAATCGAAGCTGGAAATGGATTTAATCCTGGTCCTAACGGCGAATTTAACTTAGCACTTCAAGCAGATTCGTTTGCTGGAGTAACTAACTTATCTTCACTAACTATTGTTCGTAGAGCTAATGCTACATCAAATTGGGATACTGCTGGAGTGTATGATTTCACTACTGGTACAAATGCCTCTTTTGTAGCTAACAGATTAAACTTAAGAGTATTTGGTGAATTTACTGTAGGAAGTGATTCAGCTGTAAACCCATTACCTGTTAAGTTAATTAGCTTTAATGCAAATGGTGTAAATAACGATGTATTATTAACATGGAAAACTGCCATGGAAATAAATAACAAAGGATTTATGGTTGAGCGTTCATTAGACGGTAGAAAATTTGAGTCGGTACAATTCGTAAAAGGAAATGGTACCACTTCTCAAGTAAGCAACTACTTATTGTTAGATGAAAAAGCATTCAACTTAGCAAGCACATTATACTATCGCTTACGTCAGATTGATTTCGACGAGACAGAAAGCTTCAGTAACATTGTTAAGGTTGAACGCAATGAGTTAAACCTATCTAATGTAACGGCTGTTCCAAATCCATTTGTTGGTTCAACCAAAATTGAATTTGTATCTGCTACAACTTCACCTTATACTATCTCAATTGTAGATGTTCAAGGAAAAGAAATAGCTACACGTACTGTAAACGTTAAAGAAGGAATGAATAGCATTTTATTACCTGAATTAGAAGGTGTAAACGCTGGTATTTACTTCGTAAACGTAAATGGAGTTGAGTCTAGAACTCTAAAAGTTGTTAAAACAGCTAACTAATCCATTTTTAACATTTCTCTTAAAAGGGGCTGCTCGTTTGAGCAGCCCCTTTTTTTATGGCTGAAAATTTCGGCTTAACCTATTTCACTGGTTTATTGTAAATTTATTTAATCTAATAAAAGCCCACTTGCTTATTCAAATTGACTTTTAAATAAGATAATAGTTAAATAAAAAAAATACTAGCATTGAAATCACCCTAATGGAGGAAAATTAACTTTTATTGATTGAAAATCTAATGACAATTTGACCCAAAATGACACAATAAAAAAATAAATACAAAAAAATGATATGTATATAACAAAACGATAAAATATAGTCTAATGTCCGATTTTATTTTCAAATTAATTCAGCCTAAAAACAAGCCAAAATCCTGTTATTATTGACAATATTATACATTATAAAGAATGCTTTTTGATTCATTTTAGTTCTAACTACTAATTTGTTAATTTGCTTCCAAAATAATACTTCAATAAACACCTTGTGCCAAAATGGGAATTTAAAGAAATCTAACCTACTGATTTTGAGCGAAATTCAAATTGGGATATATTTTGTCAATCTAGGATATAAATATTTTTATAAATGTTAAAGAACATCACATTAATACTATTTTCTGCCATTGCTATTGTATCTTGTAAAAAAGATTTAGTTGAACGATATGAAAAATCTCCAAGAGTTCAACTTAATAAAGCCTCAAAAACTAGTGAATTAAAAACTAATGAAAGTTTTGGCTGGTCTACGAGCAAAACAATCATCCTTAATTTGCAAACAGAGGAAACTTCTCCAACTTTAATTATTGGTTCAAATGGTGAAGTTTTAGTAAAAGCACTATTATTTGCAAACTCGAAAAACGAAATAACATTAACAGTTTCATCTAATAGTGAGCAAATAAAAGTGTTATTTAATGGAAAGGAATTTCCTATCAGCACTTCATCTAATGAGATTAGTCTTAAGTTAAGTTAAATGAAAAAAATACTATCAATTATAATCATCAACTGCTTCATATTATTAACTATTGAGGCACAAACTGTTTGGACAAGCAGAACAAACGGAAGTTGGAGTAATGGCAACACATGGACCAGAACAGGCTCTGGAGGAGGAACCTCTTCGGCACCACCCGCCACATTAGGAAATAACCAAAGAGTAATAATACGTTCTGGGCATACTGTAACCCAATCAGTATCAAATATTGTATTAGACGAAAATTCAAGATTAACTATTGAAAATGGCGGTCGATTGAATATGGGCAACATGCGAGGACTAAGTTTAATAAACAACAATTGTATTTTTACCATCAACAATGGGACATACGAAAATAATACGTCTGGAAATGGTGGAAATGTATTAATCGAAAGAGGCGTTATAAATTGGAAAGATGCATCTATATTTATTTCAGGCAATTTTACTTTGAAAACCGATGCAACAGGAACCTTAGAAAATATTTGTTTGAGGGTTAAACAAAGCAGTTTAGTTGAAGGGTTTGGGTCATCTACAACCTATGCTGTAATAAAAGATGTATATTGGATGAGTGGTGTTTCAGGAACTGGCAACTTTTCAGTTAAAGCAAATGCATTTTTAAATGCAAACAATTTAAGAGTTCTTGTTGGTTCAACCAGTGGATACGCAGAATTTGAAAACTCTACAATAGTTGGAACAATATTTAGTATTTACGCTAATGATAATTTAATTATTTCCAATTTAAGTGGAAATCCATCTTTGAACAATTATTGTGCAGACAACAATGCACAAGGGTTAGGGGCATTTAGCGGAACAAAAAATAATAATTGTGCTGTAGCAATAGCACAAAGTTGCAGTGGAATTCCTCGTCCAGACCTAGACGGAGATGGAATAAATGATGATTTTGATGACTTTCCGAATGATATTAATAGGGCTTTTTCAAGTTTTTATCCTTGCAATGGTTACGCAACATTGATGTATGAAGACTTATGGCCACTGAAAGGAGATTATGATTTTAACGATTTAGTAATTGATTATAAATACCAAACTATTACAAATGGGGCAAATCAAGTAGTTGAGGTAAAATACACTTTCGTATTAAAAGCTATAGGGGCAGGATTGAGAAATGGTTTCGGATTTCAGTTAGATAATATTACGCCAGATAAAATTAGTTCCATATCGCCAAATTCAAAAACCCATAACGCCAGTTGGTTAACATTAAATAATAATGGAACTGAGGCGGGTCAAACTTTTACCAACGTTATTGTTTATGATGACGTATACAAGAGTTTACCGTGGCAAGGCGTAGGCAATATGGTAAATGTATATATGGATGAACCAAATGCTAATCCTTATGTTACGCCTGATACTACAAGAATAACTTTACGTTTCATTGAAAATGGAGTGGCACCAAGCGGAGGAGTACTAACCGCTTCCCAATTGCCAAATTCAGCATTTAACCCCTATCTTATTTGTGGAGAACAAAATTCAATGAATCAGCAGAGAAACAAAGAAATCCATTTACCCAATAGAATTCCAAGTTCAAAAATGAACACCGCATTATTTGGAACACAAAAAGATGACAGCAATCCTGCTACTGGTAAATATTATAAAACCTCAGAAAATCTACCTTGGGCCATAGAAATTTTTGAATCTATCCCCCATATGCAAGAGAAAAGAGATATAAGTTCTGGTTATAACAATTTTATTCCTTGGGCCGAAAGTAATGGAAGCATGTTTAACAATTGGTTTTCCTCAAATCCAGGTAATAGAAACGAAACGAATCTATATATTAGATAATGCAAAAAATTTAACAATAAGTAGCGCTTTCATAATGATTAAACAAAAGGCCAGTTCAATAAATTGAATTGGCCTTTTCATTGTAAACGCAAGCATTATATTCTTTTATCAATGTAATGTATATTTATTCACTATTTAGCCCCAAAATGAGACCGAAATAAAATTAGAACAAAAACGGGAAAAACTATACAAATAGAGTAATTAAATAAGTTAAATGTTGGAGAATTATTTAATACACCTTTTTACAATTCACAGAAAACAAGCAATTAAATATACATAAAAGAGAATTTGAACCCTTCAATTAAAAATGAGGGGGTTAAAAAATCTAAAATCCCAAAACAAGAATACAAATAATCCTAGATTCAAATTGGGAAATTGCCGCAAAATCAACTATCTATTAATCAACATTTTAACTTTTGGGACATGTTTTGTCAATATAGGAATAATTAAACCCGTAAAGTATGAAAAATAATTTTTATCTACTGTTGGTTCTGGCGGCTTTGTTAAGCTCGTGTAAGAAAGATTTGGTTGAGCGCTATGAGAACTCTCCCAAACTTAGTGTAAACAAAGCCAAGAACACAACAGAATTGAAAACAGATGTGAATTTCACTTGGTCTACCAGCAAATCATTGGTAATAAATGTGGAATCTAATGAAACTTATCCATTAATTATTACTTCGTCAAATGGTGAAGTACTAGGAAAAGCCTTAATTTTTGGCAACAAAAAAAATGAGGTTAAACTAACTGTGGGTGCCAATAATGAGCAAATCAAAGTTATCTTCAAAGGAAAAGAATACCCAATTAGCACAGGCGCAAGTAACATTAATCTTAACGTAACAGAATAAGTTATGAAAAAAATATTAAACACATTCGTTATACTTACATTAGTAAGTTTTTTAAGTCAGGCGCAAACTGTTTGGACGAGCACTACTAGCGGTGCATGGTCGTCGGCAAGCACCTGGACACGAACAGGCTCTGGAGGTGGCACAAGCGCTACCCCACCAGCTAGTCTCGGTAACAATCAAAGAGTAGTTATCACATCTGGACATACTGTAACGCAATCTTCATCCGACCTTGAGTTAAATGGTTCTGCGCGATTAACAATCGAAAATGGTGGAAAGTTAAACATGGGAAATAATAGAGGAATAACTACCAAGCATAATAATTGCCAATTTAACATTAATAATGGAACTTATGAAAATACCACAGCAGGAAGTGGTGGAAATGTATTATTGGAAAAAGGTACCTTTAACTGGAAGGATGCTTCTGTTTTTATTTCGGGTAATCTGGATTTTAAAACCGATGTAAACGGCAGTATGGACAATATTTGTTTACGAGTTAAACAAAATAGTAAATTAGAAGGATTAGGATCATCTAGCAATTATACAACAATTAAAGATGTATATTGGCTTACAGGAGTTTCAAATACAGGAAATTTCACTGTAAAATCGAGCTCTTATATCAATGCAACCAATTGGAGAATCGTGGTAGGTTCAAACAGTGGCTATGCCGAATTTGAAAACTCAACCATTACAGGAAGTATATTCTCTATCTACGCAAATGATGAACTTATTACAACAAGTTTAAGCGGTAATCCTTCTTTAGCAAACTATTGTACAGATAAAATAACAGGAGGATTAGGAGCTTATTCAGGAACAAAAACGAATAGCTGTGCAATTGCACAAGCTCAGAGCTGTGTGGGAATTCCAAGTGCTGATGCTGATGGCGATGGAATTATCGACGATTTAGATGATTATCCAAATGATGTTAACAGAGCATTTAATAGTCCGTACCCAAGTACAGGTTATGCTACCTTAATGTTTGAAGATTTGTGGCCATTTAAAGGAGATTATGATTTCAACGATTTAGTAATCGATTATAAATATAATACTATTACCAATGGTTTAAATCAGGTAGTAGAAGTAAAATATACTTTTGTTTTAAAAGCAATCGGTGCTGGATTAAGAAACGGATTTGGATTTCAATTAGATAATATTGCACCAGATAAAATCACTTCTGTGAGCACTATAACTAAAACAAACAATGTTTCATGGTTAACCTTAAATGCCAATGGAACAGAAGCAGGGCAAACTTTTGCCAATGTTGTGTTATACGATAATGTATACAAAAGCTTGCAGTGGTCGGGCATAGGACAAATGGTGAATGTTTATTTGGATGGACCAAATGCAAATCCATACGTTACGCCAGACACCACCGAAATTACGATTACGTTTTTAAATAACGGAGTAGCACCTAGCGGTGGAGTGGTTACCGCCTCAGAACTTCCAAGTTCAGCTTTCAATCCATATTTAATTTGTGGAGAAGAAGGCAGCTGGAACCAATTGAGAAATAAAGAAATTCACTTGCCAAACAGAGTTCCTACATCTAAAGCAAATACAGCTTTATTTGGAACAGAGCACGACGATAGTAACCCTGCAACAGGCAAATACTATAAAACTGCCGAAAATCTTCCATGGGCAATTGAGGTTTTTGAAGCCATTCCATATATGCAAGAAAAGCAAGATATCAGCACAGGATATAACAATTTTATACCTTGGGCAGAAAGCAATGGAAGCTCATTTACCAGCTGGTTTACTAATAGCACCGGCAATAGAAATAATGCCAATCTTTATATAAGACCATAAAGAAATTGGGAATTTAAAAAAAGAGGCTGTTCAAATGAACAGCCTCTTTTTTTATGCAATAGGTTTTGGTTTGAACCAAATGAAATATCGATAGGATTATGTGTTTTAGAAATAAATCATGAACAAAGCTTTGTAAATTAAAATACTTGAAAATAATTATCTAAGAAAATAATTACAAATACTCACAAATAAAAAAAGGCCGCGACTGCGGCCTTTTGCTCCCTCTCCTGGGCTCGAACCAGGGACCCCATGATTAACAGTCATGTGCTCTAACCAGCTGAGCTAAGAAGGAATCTGGTTAAATTAACATCAAGATTTATTATTTCTTTCTGTTATTTATTTCCCTTTCGGGGATGCAATGATAGGAATTCATTTTTAATTTCGCAATATTTGCACAATAAAATTTTAAAAAAAAATATCATGAGTTTATTAGTCGTTGGTAGTGTGGCATTTGACGCCATTGAAACACCCTTTGGAAAAACAGATAAAATCGTTGGAGGCGCCGCTTCGTACATTGCTTTAGCCTCTTCTTACTTTACAAAAGGGTCAAATTTAGTTGCAGTAGTGGGTGAAGATTTTCCAAATGAATTTATTGAACATCTCAATAAGCATGGTGTAAATACAGAAGGCTTACAAATTAAAAAAGGTGAAAAATCGTTTTTCTGGAGTGGAAAATACCATACAGATATGAATACAAGAGATACCTTGGTAACAGAATTAAATGTATTAGGAGATTTCGACCCTATTGTACCAGATGCTTACCAAGGTTGCGAATTTTTAATGCTAGGCAACCTAACTCCAAAAGTGCAGCAAACCGTTATTGAGCGCTTGCACAAGCGCCCTAGATTAATTGTTATGGACACCATGAACTTTTGGATGGAAGTAGCTTTAGATGATTTAAAACAAACTCTAAAAATGGTTGATGTTTTAACCATTAATGATGAAGAAGCCCGTTTGCTTTCGGGTGAATACTCTTTAGTTAAAGCTGCTGCCAAAATCCAAGAAATGGGCCCCAAATATTTAATCATTAAAAAGGGTGAAAACGGAGCTCTACTATTCCATGGTAAAGAAGTGTTTTTTGCACCTGCCTTGCCTTTAGAGGAAGTGTTTGACCCAACTGGCGCTGGAGATACTTTTGCTGGTGGATTTATTGGCTACCTTGCGAAAACAGGAGATATCAGTTTCGAAAACATGAAGAATGCCATTATTTACGGTTCGGCCATGGCCTCTTTCTGTGTAGAAAAATTTGGAACGGAAAGAATCATAGATTTAAGTCAGGAAGAATTAGACCATCGCATCAATCAATTTAAACAACTAGTTAAATTTAATATTGGCGCCAACTTGGCTTCTGGTAATTAATATCAACAAACATCATAAAACAAAAAAAGAGGAGAACTTACCATTCTCCTCTTTTTTTATGCCTGAACCAAATACATATTACTGTAAATCGTATCTATCTAAATTCATCACTTTTGTCCAAGCTTTGATGAAATCTTTAACAAACTTTTCTTTGGCATCGTTACTAGCATATACTTCTGTTAATGCACGCAATTCTGAGTTTGAACCAAAAATTAAATCTGCTCTAGTTGCAGTATATTTAACTGCACCTGTTTTTCTATCCCTTCCTTCGAAAACTTCTTCTTTATCATCAATAGCTTTCCACTCGATACTCATATCTAATAGGTTCACAAAAAAGTCGTTACTTAAGGTTCCAACTTTATCGGTAAACACTCCATGTTTGCTTAAATTATAATTAGCACCTAATACTCTCATACCTCCTACTAATACAGTCATTTCTGGAGCAGTTAAATTCAACATTTGAGCTTTATCAACCAATAATGCTTCTGTTGGAATGGTATACTGACCTTTAGTATAGTTTCTAAAACCATCGGCAATTGGGTTCAACACCTCCATAGATTTAACATCTGTTTGAGCTTCTGTTGCATCTGTTCTGCCTGGTGTAAATGGCACTTCCATGGCAAATCCTGCATTCTTAGCAGCTTGCTCAACGGCAGCTACTCCACCTAACACGATTATGTCGGCCATAGAAACTTTTTTATCCTTAGATTTATCATTGAACTTCTTTTGGATTTCTTTCATTTTAGCCAATACCTTTTTTAATTGAGCAGGATTATTTACTTCCCAATTTGCTTGAGGAGCCAATTGAATTCTGGCACCATTTGCGCCTCCTTTAAAATCAGTTCCTCTAAAGGTTGAGGCCGAAGCCCATGCTGTTAATACCAATTCTTGTGAAGTTAATCCGCTTGTTAAAAGAGCATTTTTTAATTCAGCGATATCTTTTGCATCGATTAACGCATGGTTAACTGCAGGAATAGGATCTTGCCAAATGAATTGCTCTTTTGGCACTTCTGGCCCTAAATGCAAGGCACGTGGACCCATATCGCGGTGTGTTAATTTGTACCAAGCTTTTGCAAAGGCAATTGTAAACTCTTCTGGATTATTTAAGAATCTACGAGAAATCTTTTCGTAAACTGGATCATATCTTAAAGACAAATCGGTAGTAAGCATAGTTGGAGCATGCTTTTTATTTGGGTCAAACGCATCTGGAAACATTACCTTACTATCTACTGCCACCCATTGGTGTGCTCCTGCCGGACTCTTGGTTAACTTCCATTCTGTGGCAAATAAACTCTTGAAATAACCATGACTCCATTGTGTTGGAGTAGCTGTCCAAATTACTTCCAAACCAGAAGTAATAGCATCTGCGCCCTTTCCCGACTTATAAGAACTCTTCCATCCAAAACCTTGCTCTTCTATTTTAGCAGCTTCAGGTTCTGGACCAACATGGCTAGCAGGTCCGGCACCATGCGTTTTTCCGAATGAGTGTCCACCTGCAATTAAAGCAACGGTTTCTTCATCATTCATACCCATTCTTCCAAAGGTTTCGCGGATATCTTTTGCTGCCAATACTGGATCAGGATTTCCGTTAGGACCTTCTGGATTTACATAAATTAACCCCATTTGAACAGCAGCCAAAGGATTTTCTAAGTTTCTATCTCCGCTATAACGCTTGTCTTCTAACCATTTGGTTTCAGCACCCCAATAAACATTGGATTCTGGCTCCCAAACATCTGGTCTACCTCCGCTAAATCCGATGGTAGGAAAACCCATAGATTCCATTCCTACATTTCCGGCTAATATCATTAGATCCGACCAAGATATTTTGCTGCCATATTTTTGTTTAATAGGCCATAATAACCTTCTTGCTTTATCTAAATTACCATTATCTGGCCAGCTATTAAGAGGTGCAAAACGCTGTTGCCCCTCACGAGAACCACCTCTTCCATCACCTGTTCTGTAGGTACCAGCACTATGCCAAGCCATTCTAATAAAAAGCGGACCATAATTACCGTAATCAGCAGGCCACCAATCTTGCGATTCAGTTAACACCTTTTTGATATCATTTTTCAGAGCAAAATAGTCGAGACTATTAAACTCTTTTTTGTAATTAAAATTCGGACCCATTGGATCAGACATAGCAGAGTTCTGTCTCAATACACTTAAATCTAACTGGTTTGGCCACCAATCTTTGTTTCCAGGACCCATTTTTTTGGTAGGACTAACATCTCCCTTTGCCGATTCAGTTTTTGGTCCAGCACCAAAACCCATTGGGCATTCGCCCTTGCCTGCAGAGGAGGCCGTTGTTTGCGCCACGAGCTCAAACGAAGCCATAAACGCTGCGATAACTAATAACTTTTTCATAATTGTATTACTTAGATATTTTGTTTTGAATA